>QKDV01000023.1 GCA_003251955.1 Methanospirillum hungatei | reverse complement strand
TTCTTTGGAAACCGGGTATTCCTCTTCTCAAATATTGCTGCACTTATCAATTACAGTGCAACCTATGCAGTGACCTTTCTGCTCAGCCTTGATCTTCAGTACACGAAGGGATATTCACCAGAACATGCCGGCCTTATTTTGATCGCCCAGCCTGTTGTAATGGCTCTTGTATCTACCCTCTCTGGGAAGTTATCAGATCAGATAGAGCCAGGTAAAGTTGCATCAGCAGGGATGGCTATCACTACCTTCGGGCTTTTACTGCTCGTCTTCCTCACCGAAGCCACACCGATATGGTATATCATCGTCAGTCTGCTTATTCTGGGAACAGGGTTTGGTTTCTTCACCTCACCAAACACAAATGCGATCATGAGTTCAGTGCAGAAGCATGATTACGGGGTGGCTTCGGGAACCACATCCACCATGAGACTTCTTGGCCAGATGCTCTCAATGGGATTTGCAACAATGCTTTTTGCCATCTTTATCGGTCCGGTTCAGATAACCCCGGAATACTACCCCGCATTTATCTCCTGTCTCCAGGTCGGGTTTGCATTCTTCACGCTCCTCTGCGGCATAGGTATATTATTCTCACTTGTCAGGGGACATGTCAGGAGAGAAACATGAGGAGAGGGAATTGTAGGGACATTTATAAACAAACACGCTATTTTTAGTTTTGCGGAGGGTACAGCCTCTCGTACGGGTTCTGTACGTAGATGATGAACCCAGGTTTCTAGATCTCTGAAAACATTTCGTGAGCGTTCAGGCGGGCTTGTTGTAGAGACATCCCTTCAGGGAGCGAGGCATGGATTCTGTTAAAACAAGACATTTGATGCCATCATCATCACTGATATCACAGGATCGGTCATCTTCACTTCCTCACGAACACGTAACAAGTTTAACCAGTTATCAGATCATGACGCTATCAATTGGGAGATCCTGGCCTGAATCGCTCCAGACTGTAGATATCAGGCAGAGGGTACAAACAGGTTAACGAGTGGTTCTCCGAACCATTAAATAATTACCCAGCATAACGGCTGGTTATATATTTAGAAACAAGTGTTATGCATCGTTCAGAAAATTCGTCTGTAAACTGACCAATCAGGGGGGAGCAGTTTTCAGATGTAACTGGTCGAATATACGGGGGCTGTGTGATAGCGGTTCTGCATGTTGATGATGAGAAAGGGCTGTTAGAGGCAGTAAAACTCTCACTTGAAGATACCGGAATTTGTTCTGTTTATTCTGTAGAATCTGCGGATCAGGCAATGGAGATGCTCAGGTCAAGTCATTTCGATGCGATCATTTCAGACTACGCAATGCCTGATACCAACGGAATTGAACTTCTCAGGATGATCAGGGCAGAATTCGGGGATATTCCATTCATTCTGTATACTGTTGTTCCACGCGAAGAAGTCCTTATTGAGGCGATTAACAGTGGAGTGACCTTTTACCTGCAGAAAGGAACAGAGCAGGGAATTCAGACCGAAGAACTTATCCATGTCATTGAACAGGCGGTGACGAGACGTAATGCTGAACAGGCCTTAAGAGAGAGCGAAAGCAGGTACAGGACTATCATCGAGAAGATCATCGATGTATATTTCAGGGTTGATAAGGGAGGGAACCTTATCTATACAAGCCCCTCAATTCTTCAGATTCTGGGTTATGACTCGCTTGATGAGGTGATAGGAAGGAGAACTGATAGTTTTCTGAAAAACCCGGCAGATCGTGATACATTAATGGCTCTTCTGAAAGAGAAGAAGGAGATCAGGGATTATGGGGTAACCCTGCTCACTAGAACCGGAAATGAGATCAATGTGGCAGTCAGTTCACGAATCTGTTTAGATGAAAACGGACAGTATGACGGGGTTGAAGGAATCTTCAGGGATATTTCTGAAAGGAAGAAGGACGAATCTGAACTGAAGGCAAAGAATCTCGAACTCGCAGAGATAAACAGGGAACTCTCTGATGCCTTGGAAAAACTTACTGAAGTACAGACAGAACTTGCAACACGCAATCAGGATCTTATCGCACGTGAAGAGTCGCAGAAGAGATCTGCTGCAGCATTAAAGAGAGCAAATAGGCAACTCAACCTTCTCTCAAGCATTACCAGACATGACATCCTCAATCAGATCACAGCTCTAAATGGATACCTGACCCTTCTTAGAGATGAATTCCCAGGTGGGGATAGTACCGGAGATTGTGCCAGTTACCTTGATATGCTTGAATCTGTCGCCGGGACAATAGAGACGCAGATTGCATTTACCCGGGTGTATCAGGACCTCGGATCCCAAGAACCACAATGGCTCCGGGTAAGCTCGCTTATCCCGCATATCAACATTTCAGGCCTAACTCTTACCGAGTCTGGCCTCAATAGGATTAAAATCCACGCCGATCCAATTGCAGGCAAAGTCTTTGAAAACCTCCTCGATAACACGATCAGACATGGAGGAGAAGTCAGCAGGGTTGATATCTCTGCTCGTGAAGAGGCCGGGAACCTGATCATAACCTGGGAGGATAACGGGACAGGTATCCCTGCATCTGATAAGGAACTGATTTTTCAGCGGGGGTTTGGAAAAAATACAGGCTTAGGCCTATTTCTAGTAAGGGAGATCCTCGCGATCACCGGGATATCTATCAGAGAGATAGGGACAGAAGGAAAGGGTGCAATATTTGAGATCTCGGTTCTGGAGGGTGGATACCAGATCGAACAGGAGTGATGTATTAAAAGTATATACCACCGTGATTTTTGGGATCGCTCTCTTTTGAGAGAACTCACCATAGAAGTTTATTTACCGAAACTGATTTAGAACATCATCAGGTTTACACTGGTAATTCAAAACTCTTACGTTGTAAAAAATTAGAACATATTCAAATACTACCGGCATGCAGGTACTGTAACCTGCTATCTGGGGAGGCATGTCTGTGGGGTTTAATGAGATAGAGTTCATCATCAGGGGGGGACTTTCTTCATGCAGATAACAACTGATGAGATTGTTCCATTTCTCTTTCTTATGATGCTGATCTGTTCAGCCTCGGCTATGATCTGCCTTGGACTGTATGTGAGGAGATTTCCTCATAATCCTGCGGTATTGCCATATCAGATCCTTATGTTCAGTTTGGCATACTGGTCACTTAACTACGCACTCGATCTCTCAACCGTCGATCTCTCCACAAAAGTCTTTCTACATGAGACAAGGTTTATCGTCAATCCATTCCTGGGGATTGTCGATATCTGGCTGATTTTAACCTTTCTAAATAAGAGTAAATGGCTCAGAGGGTGGTACTGGAAGGCACTGTTAATCATCCCGATCATCACAGTAGGGGTAGCTCTCTCCAGCAGATATCACACCCTCTTTCGGTACAATTACGGTGTTGATCTCTCAGGCCCTCTCCCAACACTGACATTTATCAACGGTCCATGGTACTTTATCCATATTGGATACACCTATCTCCTTGTCACCATTGGACTTCTACTTCTGCTCCTTACTAAAGAGGAGTCCAACAGAATATACCGGATACAACGGATTCTGCTGTTTGGGGCACTAATATTACCAATATTTCTGGACCTCATCTTCCAGGTAGGCGGAACCCCGATTCACGGGGTTAACCCTGCCCCGATATTCTTCTGGATAACCGGATTTTTCTATGTGATAGCCCTGTTCTGGTTCGGGTTTCTGGATATTGTCCCAATTGCACGAAGCAGGGTGATTGAAGAGATGGGTATGCCGATGATCGTGCTGAACACCGAATTACGGATCGCTGATATGAATCCGGCAGCAGAAAGACTGCTTGGTGTCTCAGCCCGGAACGGAGTACGGCAGAAAATTACTGAAACTGCAGCTTCATGGCCTGAGTTTACCGCATTCTGCTCCTCTTCAGAGAAGAGAATTGAACTCTCTAAACTTGATACAGAAGGTAGCAGGATCTTTGAGGCAAGAATGGATCTTCTGACCTCTTCAGAAGGAATTCCCGAGGGAAGGCTTATCCTCCTGACTGATATCACAACCCAGAAAAAACTGGAACAGAAAATCCGCCGGAGCGAGGAACGGTGGAGAAGTATCGTGGATGGTGCTCCATTTCCTATTGTGATCATCAGTGTTTCAGAAAACATAATCCTGCTTGTTAACCAGCGAACCGTCAGGCAGTTCAATCTCTCGTATGATGATCTCATCGGAAAAACTATAGAAAGGTTCTACACAGACCCGCAGACCAGAGACGAACTCATCAAAATTCTACAATCGCAAGACGAACTTGATGATTTAGAGATTAAGATGCAGACAGGAGACGGACGCGAGTTCTGGGTGTATGCATCGGTAAGAAAGATTCAGTATATGGGAGAGGAGGCTTTGTTCATCTCGTTTGCCGACTTTACCCAGCGAAAGAATCTGGAAGATACTTTAACCCGCAAAAACAGTGAACTCGAACTGGCCACCTCCTCACTCAGAGAGACGAACAAGAAACTCAATCTTCTCTCATCCATCACCAGGCATGATATCCTGAACATGATTCAGGTGATCTCTGCACTTTCCGAAGTGATTAGTTACGAAACTAAAGAGCCAAATCTAAAAAAGAGGATCGGTTTGATTGCAGATGCTGGTAAATCGATCCAGACCCTGATAGAATTTACCAAAGAGTATGAAGATCTCGGTCAGAAAACCCCAGTATGGCAGGATATCGCCACCACACTGAATACAGGTGGTATCAAACAGTTACTATCGGGTGTCATTCTTATCACCCCGGAAAGGCCGGTTGAGATCTATGCTGACCAGATGCTCCCGAAGGTCTTTTTCAATCTTGTAGAGAACTCAATCCGTCATGGTGGAGGTATCTCAACCATAAGAGTATCGATAGAAGATTACGGCGATGATCTGAAGATATTCTTTGAAGATGACGGAAAAGGAATCCCGAATGATGAAAAACTTCTCATCTTCACCCGTGGATTTGGAAGTAACACAGGCCTAGGGCTCTTCTTCATCAGGGAGGTTCTTGAGATAACCGGGATGACGATAACTGAAGAAGGTATTCCCGGAATGGGAGCAAAATTTGTGATCCGGGTTCCTAAAGGCAGATTCAGATTGACCTGAAACCAAACAACCAAAACCTTCACCTGTTCTGCATGATGATATTCTGATAACGATGACAGATAGCAAAAAGTACGTGGTTGCCTTTAATGCAAGCCCGCGAAAAGACGGGAATACAGCACGGTTGATCAGATATGCTTTAGGTACAATTGAGCAGCATGGTATCAGAACTGAACTTGTCCATATCGGGGGTAAACAGATCCACGGATGTGTAGCCTGTATGAAGTGTTTTGAGAAACAGGATCGACACTGTGCCCTGACGAAGGATATTATAAACGACTGCATTGACAGGATGGTTCAGGCCGATGGGATCATCATCGGGTCACCAACGTACTTCTCAGACATCACACCAGAAGCAAAAGCCCTCATTGACAGGGCAGGATTTGTGGCAATCGCCAATGGAGGACTTTTTTCCCGGAAGGTAGGTGCAGGTATTGCAGCGGTCAGACGGGCAGGAGCGGTAGCTGCCCTTGACTCAATCAACCACCTATTTGGAATCAGTGATATGTTTACAGCCGGGTCGACGTACTGGAACCTTGGAATTGGGCTGGAGCCGGGAGAAGTGGATAGTGATAATGAAGGAATTAAGACAATGGAACGCCTTGGGGAGAATATCGCCTGGTTCATAACACAGATGCAGGACTGAAGGATCACCTTTTTTTTAATAATTTATAGAGATATCATCTCCCATGACCGTTCCCTGACCGACAGGATAAATAGGTAGACACCGCGATACTGAGATCAGAACACTAGTCATAGATTAATTTAGATGTACCTACGATCTTCTGACATCAACACGTTATTCATGCCAGATCCCATCCACCTCCTCTATGTTGACGATGAGCCAGTGCTGCTCGAAATAGGAAAAGTGTACCTTGAACGGAACGGGAAGTTCAGGGTGACTTGTCTGCCTTCAGCAAAGGAGGCTCTCGATGCACTCATGAATGAATCATTTGATGCTGTTGTGTCAGATTACATGATGCCTGAGATGAACGGCATAGAACTGTTGAAGGAGATCCGGGGCTGTGGTCTTTCTATCCCATTCATTCTCTTTACCGGAAGAGGTAGGGAAGAGGTTGTCATTGAGGCATTTGACAACGGGGCAGACTTCTACGTGCAGAAAGGTGGAGAACCCAAGTCTCAGTTTGTAGAACTCAGCCACAAGATAATCCAGGCGGTCCAACGAAGAGAAGCAGAGATAAAACTTCGTGAAAGTGAGGAGCGGTACCGGAGTGTTGTTGAAGATCAGACTGAGTTCATCTGCCGTAC
>QKDV01000252.1 GCA_003251955.1 Methanospirillum hungatei | reverse complement strand
AAAGTGTGTAATATCCCCGCAGGTGCTGCGGAACATTATCCGGCATGTAACCGGAGAGGAGATCATCAATGGGAACTCTGTCAGAGACGATACTGGGTGCACAGGCCGGAAGTTTTAGTGACAAAAGGATTGACAAAGCGTTTTGTCATGATGGAACCGGTGTACAGGCAAAAGTAATCTACGATGAGATGGGGGCTCCGGGGATTGCAAACCCAAAGGCCTGCTATGTCATCTACGATCACATTGCACCCGCCAACACAAGCCAGACCGCTGATCTTCATCGTGAACTGCGTGAGTTTGCCATCAGATCCGGGATGCATTTCTCTGATGTAGGAGGAGGCATCTGTCATCAGTACATGGCAGAGGGTCGGGTCCTCCCTGGTGAGGTCGTTATCGGTGCAGACTCGCATTCATGTACTCTTGGCGCATTCGGGGCATTCGCAACCGGTGTAGGTGCAAGTGACATGGCCGGAATCTGGGTATCAGGAGAGACCTGGCTTCGGGTTCCGGAGAGCGTTGCAATTCACATATCCGGGTCACTTGTGAAGGGTGTAGAATACAAGGATCTTGCTCTTGCATATGTGACCGAACTTGGTATGGACGGGGCTACCTACCAGGCACTTGAGTTTCTTGGTGATTCTGTCTCTTCAATCCCGATGGAAGGCAGACTGACCCTGAGTAACATGGCAGTTGAAGCCGGGGCAAAAACCGGGCTCTGGTATGCTGATACAGTAACCCGGGAGTATCTTGCAAGGTTTGGACAGTCATGCACTGATCAGGAGGTGAAGCCTGAAGCAACCTATTCAAAGGAGATACATATCGGTCTTGACGATATCGAACCCATGCTTGCAGTTCCTCATCGTGTGGATACCGTGAAACCTGTTTCAGCACTGGCAGGAACCCGCCTCGATCAGGTCTTTATCGGGACCTGTACAAATGGCAGGTACGAGGATCTTTCCCGTGCTGCTGCAATACTTGATGGAAAACAGGTTGCGGTCAGGACTATTGTCACCCCTGCATCCCGTGCTGATTATCTGAAGGCTGAAAAGTCAGGCGTGATGGGAACCCTGGTTGAAGCTGGTTGTGTCATCTGTCCTCCCGGATGTGGTCCCTGTCTTGGTGCACACATGGGTGTTCTCGGCGAAGGTGAGGTCGGGCTCTCAACCGCGAACAGGAACTTCAAAAACCGGATGGGTGTCGGGGCTTCCTATTACCTCTCGTCCCCCTCAACAGCAGCAGCGAGTGCATTAACCGGAGAGATCGCTGATCCCAGGGAGGTTGTATGACCCTTCTTGCTGGTACCGGACCGGCTGTCTGCATCGGAGAGGATATCGATACCGATCTAGTCATTGCAGGCCGGTATCTCAGAACCAAGGATCGAAGTGTCTGGGCTGAACATGCCTTCGAAGACCTTGACCCTACACTTGCTCCCCGGCTCCGGGGATGTGTACTGGTTGCAGGTAAGAACATGGGTTGTGGTTCGTCACGTGAACAGGCGGTTATGGCCTTGCGTGAAGCAGGGGTGCTTGCTGTCATCGCCCCTTCATTTGCACGGATATTCTACCGGAACTGCATCAACGTCGGACTCCCGGTCCTTGAATGCCATGATCTGGTCTGCAAGGATGCAGAGATGATAACCTACGATTGTACTACCGGTACGGTCAATGCTGGTGGCAGATCGTATACATGTGGCCCGCTTTCTTCAAGGATGCAGGAGATTCTCTCTGCAGGTGGATTGGTTGAATACTGGAAAGGGAGACTCTCCAGATGATCTTTCCGCCACACTGTAAATGTGTCGGGTATGCCGGTAATAAGCCGGTTGGCGACCAGGTCTACTTCCTCTCGCAATACCTGATACATGAAGTTCCTGAAGGTTTTGAGATCCTGGAAGTAGAGGCTGGCGAAGGAACCGGCATGATGCGTCCGGTGAAGCATGTCAGCCTGATTGCACGTGCTGATGAAGTTTACCAGTACCCTGAGCGGGTGATCCTGCATAACCGGGGAGATCTTATTCGTCGTGCTGTAGAGACCGGCAAACGATGTGTCATCTTCACTGGAATTGACGAACACAAGACCTTCATCTGTGACCCTGATTCAGGTGCTCTCACCACTGTTCATGTGTATGACGTGATTCCTCCACGTGCTCATCTGGCTGAAACGATCCGTGCCCTTGAGGCGACTGGGTTCTTCGGGGAACTTGAGATACGGTTCGAGTTCCATATCCGGGATATCAGGGAGACCGGAGCAGAGGTCTTCCCCTGCCGGGCCGGAGGATTTTCAAGGACTATCGATTCAGATTCACTCACCGGTAATGAACAGGTTGCAGGTTGTCTGACTGCACGCCAGATTCTTGCGGAGTGCTATGGTACTGAATTTCCTGTTGTTGATATCTGTCCGGCAAATGCAGCAGGTGAGGAACCGTTTATCGCCCGGTGCTGCCGGGCAGAGCGATCAGGTCTGCAGACCATCAATGGAAAGCACGGGGTGGTTGTACACTGGGGCTCCTCTCCGAAACAGATTGCAGATGCAGTGTATGAACTGATGAACGAGAGGAAGAGATCATGAAGGTTGTGGTTGCACCCGGTGATGGGATCGGTCCAGAAGTGATCGCTCCTGCTGTAGATGTTCTGAAGATTTTTCATCCCGATTGGGAGTTTAGTCAGGTCTATCTCGGATATGAGTGCTGGAAACGGACCGGTGATCCACTCTCACCAACAACCAGGGCAGCCCTTAAGGATGCCGACCTGATCCTCTTCGGTGCTATCACTACTCCCCCTGACCCTGCGTATCACAGTGTCGTGCTTACAATCAGAAAGGAACTCGACCTTTATGCAAATCTCCGACCTGTCTTTGGGAAGGGTTTTGATATTTTAATCGTTCGTGAGAATACCGAAGGGCTGTATTCCGGGATCGAATGGCAGGAGAAAGATCGTGCCTGTACACTCCGGTTGGTTACCGAAGCTGGTTCGCGAAGAATTGCCCGGTTTGCAAGTTCGTGTGCAGGCAGACGGAGACGGCACCTGACAATCGGCAACAAAGCTAATATCCTGAAGTCTGATGTCTACTTCCTTAACATCTGCCAGGAAGAAGCAGAAAAGGCGGGAGTATCGGTTGACAAGAAGTACATCGATGCTCTGGTTCTCGATGTTCTCCAGCATCCTGACCGGTATGATGTAATCGTCACAACCAACATCTTCGGTGATATTCTTTCAGATGCTGCTGCTTATCTTGAGGGAGGGCTTGGGATGCTGCCGAGTGCTAACATCGGGAAAGGGCATGCTCTCTTTGAGCCGGTGCATGGCAGTGCTCCTGATATCGCAGGAAAAGGGATTGCAAATCCGATAGCTGCAATCAGGTGTATCTCACTCCTGCTAAAGTATGTCCAGGAACGGGAGAATGCAAAGATGGTCGAGGCTGCTATCCAGAAGGTGCTCGCAGACGGGGTGAAGACACCTGACCTTGGCGGGAAAGCGGGTACCAAAGAGGTTGGAGAGGCAGTGGTCAAAGAGATTGTCAGGATGAGGGCGAGCCCTACTCCTGATCTCTGATAGAATCGATTTCCGTGCAATAATTAGGAAATATCTAACCTGATAAATAAGTAATATTTATCGTCTAGGAACCTTGGCAATGAAAACATCTCTGGTAATCCCGGCTTTCAATGAAGAGCAGGCAATAGGACTTGTAATTAAAGAATACATTCCATATGTCGATGAGATCATCGTTGTTGATGATGGTTCATCAGACCGAACTTATGAGATTGCATCTAGAATATCTGATGCGAAAGTGTCTGTATTCAGACATAATACAAATCAGGGAAAGGTTGGGGCGCTAATGACCGGTGTTACAAAAACATCCGGTGATATTATTATATTTACTGATGCGGATTGCACATATCCTGCTCGATATATCCCCGCCTTTGTTGAAAAACTGAATCTGGGTGCTGATCTTGTATTAGGTTCCCGTATTGAAAAATCTGAAAACATTCCATTTTTTAATCGGATAGGCAATACGATTTTTTCGGCACTTGCAACCTACATCAGCGGGAGGGATATTATTGATGGTCAGACCGGGATGCGTGCCTTTAAAAGAAGTATGTTTAATTCATTACAAGTCCAGGCAAAAGGTCTTGAATTTGAAACGAAGATGACAGTACGTGCAGCAAAGTTAGGATATATTGTAGTTGAAATTCCGATTGAATATCGTGAGCGAGTTGGAGTCTCCAAGCTTCATCCGATTCGGGACGGCTACAGGATGTTTCGGGCGTTAATGTCAATAGCCTGGCATGAAACATCACCCCTTGCAAAAATGATATCACTTCCAGGTGTACTTATCTTTTTTGTGGGAACTTTTTTTGGACTATATAGTTTGTATGAGAGAATATCCCATTACCATCTGGTTCATGAATATTATCCCCTTATCTCAGTGTTCCTTATTCTTTTTGGAGTACAACTTACCTCAATCGGATTAATTATCGATTATCTGACTAAAAAACTGGATCGAATCGAAGAAAAAATGAGGGTTTTATGAGTATAATACTCATTATTCTTATTGGAATTCTATTTGCGTCTTCTGGGCAGATCTTATGGAAGATAGGTATGACTGGTACCGGGGCCATCACTTCATTATCATTGAGTTCTGCTCTATTAATGGCATTTAACCCGTGGGTTATCGGAGGATTAATCTGTTACGGCTTATCCACCATATTCTGGTTGATAGCTCTTTCCCGGGCAGATCTTTCTTATGTCTATCCATTTATTGCCTTAACTTTTGTATTGATATTTATTGCATCATTTTTCTTGTTTCATGAAAATATTAGTGCCCAAAGGGTAATTGGTGCTGCCATTATTGTTTTTGGAATTATTGTGCTTGTTAAGGGATGAATTTTAGATGAGTCGAAAATTTTAACCTTGTAAAAGAGATGATAAAATTATTTTAATATGCAATGTTTCTTAAGTTGTCTAAAGAAGGAATATTAGAGACCTTATTAGAGAACTATTGATTATTTTTTGAGAGTCATATAGTTAGTATTTCCCTCTTTATTCCATTATTATTCAAGCATGAGTATAAATCAGAGTACTGAGTACTCTGGTCAGGAAGATCATGATTTGTAGGTTGTTTCATTTTGCAACTGCCGCTATGCTGATAGTGGTTGTTTTGTCTGCGGCAGTTCCAAGCAGTGTATTGGCTGATGAGAACCTTACATCCAACACAACAGTCTGGAACACAGTTCTTGATTCATACACATTTTGTTTTCCTCTGGTGCTGATGGATGCCACCATGAAGAAATCCACAAATACGGTGCAGGCTACAAGTATTCAGGCTCCGGTAAATCAGTTGATGCACAGTCAGAAACTGGCGACTCCTAATGAGACAAGTGTGGTAACCCCTAATGTTGATACTCTCTATTCAGAGGCGTTTTTAAATTTAAGCGGGCCAGCATATGTTTTTGTAAAACCTCCATCTGATCGCTTCTGTTCAGCCCAGATTATGGATGCATATACGAATACAGTAGCAGTTATAGGCTCTGGAGGTCAGGGTGATCCTAGCGATGAGCAGGTCTGCCTACTTACCGGGAAAGACTATCATGGCATTACTCCGGAGGGGATGATCCACATACAGGTTCCAACTGATATCGGCTGGATCCTGGTCAGAACACTGGAGAACGGGTCTTCAGATCAACCGAATGTCTCTGCAATTCAGAAAGGGATGCAACTGGTCCCTGTGACTGCATACCTGAGTTCAGAACCCTATTCCCCACCAAACGGGAGTTATAACCCGGCTTATGACTTTATTCCTGTGAACCATGTGCTCAACATGACTCCCACAGAATTTTTTGCAACTGCAAACAGTCTGATGCTGACAAATCCTCCTACAGCTGCTGATGGTCCGATTGTAGAAGAGATGAGTTCCATCCAGGTAGGTCCGGGATTAGCATTTGATGAAACAGTCCTTGGAGATAATGCCTCTGCAGAGTGGATGCAGATGATGAGTGAGTTGAAACCCACGCTATCAAATGCATCTGCTGTGTATTCAGTCTCACTCGGGGGTTGGGATTACAGCGGCGATCCCATCGGGGACTTCGGAACTGCATACGGATATCGTGCTGCAGTCGCTCTGAATGCTCTTGGGGCAAACCCCACATATGTTGCCATTTACCCGAAAACCGGAAAAGATTCGCAAGGGCAGCCATTATCAGGAGTTAGTCAGTACCGGCTTCACTTTGATCAGGGAATGCTTCCGCCGGTTCAGACCGGATCTGCGAAGCCCCGGGTATGGTAGATGATGAGACCGTCCAGAGGTTCGTCAGGCTGTTTGAAGAGATAAATAACGCAACAGGAATTGAACGATAAAATAGCCAATCACGTTCAAAAAAGGATACTAATTAGTT
>QKDV01000271.1 GCA_003251955.1 Methanospirillum hungatei | reverse complement strand
TGATGTAACTGGATCACCGGTGATAACCGGCCTGAAATATCCTGATATATGGCCCGGACAGAAGGCAGTAACTTGTGAAGGGATCATGATTTAATTTTCAGAAGAGATGGAAGGAAGTAATTGAAGATGACGGGAGATGATCTGCTCAAAAATCGTGTGTGCAATCTCTTCTTTTGATCCAGACAATGTTACGGATTCTGATTTGTCTATCAGTTCGTATGTTCCATCTGCAGAGCCCATGGTGTCAGGACTGTTTGCAGCAACGAGAGCAACACCCCGCTCTAGAAGTGCCGATGCTTCATCCCTGCTCTTTTCACCGAGTTTGAATGCGACAGTAAGGCTGGATTTCCTGACAGCGAGATCAAGTATCTTGGGAAGGGGTATCAGTTCAAGTGCTAGTTTTTGTCCGGATGGGATCTTTCCTTCATATCGTACCGGAGAATAGTCAGAGATTGCTGCAGCACTAATGTATATATCAACCGGATGTGAGTCCAGTTCCTGAGTAACCGCTTTCAACATTGATTCAGCAGAATCCGTTTTTATATTTGTGAATCCAGGAAGATGATTCCGATGGATAATCGTCACTTCTGCCCCCAAGCGGTATGCAGCCTTTGCAAGCTCCTGCCCCATTCTTCCCGATGACCGGGTTGTCAGTATTCTGACATCATCAACCGGCTCTTCACATCTACCACTTGTGATAAGGACGTGCCTTCCTTTGAGTGGTTGACCACAGAGTTCACGTTCGCAAGCGAGAATTATTTCATCAACTTGCGCTATCTTAGCTTTTCCCTCTTCAATTCTTGGGCCGACGATCTGAATCCCCCATGATTTAAGACGGTCAAGGTTCTCCATCACAGCAATGTGGCGAAACATAGCCTGGTGCATTGCAGGGACGATTATGATCGGCATCGAGCTTCCAAGTGCTGTTGTTGCACAGGTGGTGACCGGTGTGTCATCGATCCCGCAGGCTATCTTTGATATTGTGTTTGCCGTACAGGGAGCAATAAGCAGCAGGTCTGCTTGTCGGTCATCACCGCAGTACTGTACATGCTCGACCATACCGCTGATCCGGGTGATAGCCTCCCGGTTGCAGGCATAAGTGAGTGCATCAGGATGTACTATCTTTGTTGCAGCATCACTCATCACTGCCTGGACTGTTGCCCCATGGCGCCTGAGAGCATGAGACAGTTTTATTGTCTCTACTGCAGCAATGCTTCCGGTAACTGCGAGCAGGATGGTCTTTCCCTCAAGAAGTTTCATGCGATCACCACATCAGCTACCATGTGCCATATCCTGGGCCCTGCTTTTTTTACTCTTTGCATGGTGATAGTAGCATCCATTTCTGAATCACTGAGGATATTCCTGATCTCATTTGAACGATCTCCAAGCATATGCACGTGCAGAATTGTTCCCTGGTGAACATGGTTGAGGGCTGTATTTAGAAAAGAGACTGCATCAAAGTGACCCATATGGATCCGGTCATATACTCCACTTACACAATCACGACAATCCCCGTTCTTGGCACGTATCATTTTATCCAGCCTGTTCAGTGAGATGTTCTGTTCTAAGAATCCAAATGAGGTCGGATTTATCTCCATTGCATGTACCTCTGCTCCTCTCCGGGCCATCCCAAGGGTGAAGTATCCGATACCTGCGAACATGTCAGCCACGATCTCGCCAGGGTTGATCATCTCTGAGATCCGGGATTTTTCTTCCCTGTTCCCTTGTGAGAACATGACCTGCTCTATATCCAAACGGTAAATAATTCCAGATTCATGATGAGTGACTATCCCACCGGGCCCCTCCAGTCTGACAATTCTGGGCCTTCTCATCACCCCTTCATGCCCGGTGATCCAGTATAATGTCTTTGGATTTTCATGGCATCGTACCTCATTTAATTCTTCAGCCGTCGGTTTATCCCCGTGAAAGATAAGAGCATCACCGAGTTTCTGGTATCCTCTTCCAGATCGTTTGCGTGAAGGGAGAAGATGGGTGGATGGGTATCCTTCCCTAACCGGAATGTATGCCCCGTCGGAAGTGACAAAAGGCCGCCTGTTCTGATCCACCCAGGGTTCATTGGTAATATCTGAAATATCTTTGAGTGGAACCAGGCGGGCTCGCATTATACCACAATGATTCGATCATTATCGTGAAGGATCTTTACGGTGTCACCAACTTCTGGATGACGCCATGAGATCCGGCTGATCTCCTCAGTCTTCCCTGAATCAGGATCCATGATTCCGATGATTCCTGTATCCTGGTAGATAACGGAGAAGATTGCAGCATCCCGTACATTTGCTATAAACCGAGACTGGGTCGACTCTGGAACAGTCCGTGGTATTCCTGTCTTGAGGTCCAGATAGGTGAATGTCTTTCCTTCACGGTTGAGAATTTCTCCATAGGTATTGCGAACTGCAATCACATCACCGCGCTGAAGTTTTGGGAGACGAACTGCATAGGTGATCCGGTAGAGTTTCTGCCCGTTCTTCTCACCAATGAGTGTTGGATGAAGAGAAAACCTTCCTCCTAGTTTTCGTGTGATCTCACGAGAGATCTGCTCACCTATTGCCTGGGAACCTACAACGATATCGAGACCTTCGCGTCCTTCATCAAATCGTGTAATAAAGGAAAGGCGTTCACCACTATTCTGCATCTCGGTCTCGACCTTTACCGCGATCCGCTGGGAATCTTCCTGCTCTTCAATGGAAGCCTTTCTTCCATCTGCCCTTATCTGGACTACTCCCTCGTAGTAGTTCCCATGCTGACGGTTGCATCTGTCACAGGATTCGTTCTGCCAGACGACCTCAATTGAGCAGTATCCTTCCAGGTCTTCATCATATAGGGTTCCGGTCATCTCAAGATCTGCATACGTCCGGTTGATACTGAGATGGTCCAGTTTGACTGAAACATTGGGCTTTTTTACATCCTGATGGAATTTTACAGCTGAAATTGCTGCATCCTCTTCAAGATCCTCGCGTTCACGTGTACAGTCTCCCCATCCAGCAGATGTTTTAAGTGAACCACAGCCTCCACACCGTACTATAAACACTCTTGGTTCGCAGACAAACCAGGGGATCTCCCCGGTAAGACATTTTCCACAGAGGCCACCGTCTTTTGACGGACCTCCACATTTGGGACATATTGCGTCGTGTAGATCCATAGTTCCTAAAAAAATTAGAGAATTACAACATGGGGAACACCGGCGATAATCCGGCATGACTCCCGATCAACGTATCCGTGCCTGACTGCAAGATCAATGCACCGTTCACCAAACATATTGATATTTTCACAATCACGAAGTGCTGCAAGTATTTCTTCTTCGGTTGCCAGGTGGTTACCGAAGAATGCAGGACTTATTACCACGTTCAGGTCTCCTTCAGTCAGTGTTGTGCCAAGTAACTCCTGGTCGCAGATTCCCACAACCTCCTGACATCCGGCCGACCGGTGAATCCTGATGAACATCTGATATATATGAGACTGGTGATGACGTAAAATCATCCCTACAACAAGGCCATAAGGTTTATTCTAAATGTTTATGCCTTTTTAGATTCTGATCTCGACCCCATACACCTTTTGCGGGGTTTCCTGATGGATTCTGAAGATGTCCTCTTCAGTTATTTTCTCCGCCTGTAGAAGGCTGGTGGTCTGTCTTGGAACTGATCGCGGTCCCATGACAGCTCCTGGTCGTTCGTTTTCATCCATGTAATCGCTTTCCATGGTGAAACTCCTCTTTGCCTGACAAAGTTCTGGTATGCTTTCATGTTTGGCCACGAGAGAAGGCATGAGCGGGGTTTCAGGAGATCCAAAATGCTTCACAACCCGTGAGGGATCCATCCCGGCTGCTTTTGCCATATCCACCACATCATCACAGGGTCCTGTTTCTGCGTGTATCTGAACAGCACATCCGAGTTCTCCACCGAGAGTAAGGGCATGAAAGAGAATTTCGTTTGATGCAGCCAGTATTTCAGGTGATGTTTCATAATGTGGACGTCCGCTTTTGAGTCCCACTGCTTTATTTTCTTTCACATATTTTGCTGCGCAGTCAAGACCCTCTTTCATTACTACCGTTGCTTCCTCCAGGGTGAGGCGTGGAGTCAGTACTGTGATCTCAGCGGGATGAACTCCAAGAAGTGGAAAGACAACGATGCCTTGTTCTTCAATCTGTTTTGCGATAGCCAGCGTCTCGTCAAAGACAGCCACGAAGTCTTCACCAGAAGAAGGATGAACATCAAACGACCAGGAGGGTTTGGTGACCAGGCATATGTGGGTCCCACCTGAACGCTTAAAGTCCTTTATTGCGTCAATACCCCGACCGTTTCTAGGATCGATATGGATATGGTCATCAAGGACTGGAAACTTCGGACTCTTCATCAATCCACTCGATCCGCATCATCGGATATTCACCTTCACGTGAGAGCGATACATGACAGGCAGCCTGGTTAACCCTGACTGTCATCTCCACGTCCAGCATCAGCCCTGCAAGTTCACTGTACCCGAACGAGTTCGGAATCATTGCTTCACGATCAAGGCTCACTGTTATTTCGGTGACATATGGCTGTTGAATATGTGCATTCTCAATAGCCCGTTCAAGAGAACTTGCTGACTCACGTGAGACTGGAGTCCCAACCCACTGGTGATAAAGGGCCCCTAATTTTATACCAGCCTCAAAGGCTGCCCGCTCCCGATCAGATATCATAACTCCTCACCCAAAAAAAAATTAACAACAATATGGATATTTAAATTCATGAGTTACTCTCCAAAATAATTTCGATTATAACGATTGTTTTCTCCGGTATATAACAAAGGATGAAATGGCTGGTGCCGGTCTGACCAGCATGGCTCACGCATATCTGTTTTATATCAGTTTGATAACTCCGTGTTTTGGCTCCATCGCTTCTCCTGATCTGAGTAGTGCCTTGATCTGTTTGTCAACATCATCCTTGTCAAAGCCCTGGGTCCGGACACGCTCGATTACATCCTCAATATGGGCACGTCCGTTTTCATCGGCAGTATCCCTGATCACCTGTTTGATGGTCCTTATCAGATCACGCTTGCCCTTGGATACTCCGGTGGCAACCATATCAATATCAAAGGTCCCGCTTGATGGATCATATGCAACCTGACGCAGACAGGTATCGATGATCCTTATCGTCCGGTCTGAATCAGTCTTCTCAATAACTGGCGAAAGCCTGATCTTTGCACTCGATTCTGCAAGTCTGATGATGGCCTCTAACTGCCTGGCAGTAACAGGTACCGGTTTGTTTGCATCAGCGAGATCTCGGAGTTTCATATAATACTCTATAAGTGCCTCCCGTGCCTCTGTTCCAAGCCTTGGGAAGCAGTTCCGCTTTGCATATGCCACGTATTTTCTAAAGAGAATAGGATCTATCTCGGGTGTGACAGGTTTTAACTGCTCTGTGATGTACTCCTCGGTTACACCTTCTATTGGTGTCCTGCTGTGCTGTGCAATTAGTTCTCCCACACTGTGGGCTTTGATCATATGCTCTGCAATAGCAAGATCGCGTTCATGTTCAGGCTTGTCTGCCAGGACAAAGATCAGGTCAAAACGTGAGAGCAGAGATGGCGGCATGTTGATCTGCTCACCGATCGGGGCAAAATCATCAAACCTTCCGTACTTCGGGTTTGCAGCACCAAGCAGGGCGCATCTTGATTTGAGAGTGGCGGTTATACCCGCTTTTGCAATAGAGATGGACTGCTGCTCCATTGCTTCGTGCAATGCAGATCGATCGTTCTTGTCCATCTTATCCATCTCATCCACACAGGCCACACCCATATCTGCCAGTACGAGTGCACCAGCTTCAAGTGTCCACCTGCCGTCACCGAACTCATCTTTTACAGCTGTTGCAGTCAGTCCTGCAGCGGTTGATGACTGACCTGAAGTATAGATAGCTCGTGGAGAAAGTTTGACCACATACCTGAGCATCTGAGACTTTGCAATACCCGGGTCTCCAATGAGGAGAACGTGAATGTCACCCCTGAGCCTAGATCCGTCAGGCATCTCCTTGGCTATGCCTCCGAAGAGTTGAAGAGCTATAGCCTCTTTCACATCATCCACACCAAAGATGGTCGGGGCTATCGAGTGGGCGATCTTACGATAGATCATCGGGTCCTGGGAGAGTGCAACGATCTGCTTCTCATCCTCCTCGCTTATGTTGACCTCTTCAAACTCCTTTTCAGCTACTTCGATCGAGTTGCACTCAAGATAAATATCAAAAATTGTGGATTTTGTTCCGTATGAGTTACGCTGGATCGATCTGAGAATCCCGTTAATTACAATACGGTCTCCAGCGGTAACGATCCCGGTAATGTCATCAATCGCATCAACATCGATTGTCTGAGGTTGTTCACCTCCACGAAGCCCTTCAGGCGACTCCTGGATACGTAGTTTTTGTGAATCAACAAAACGGGAAAAGCGTGGTATCAGTTCTAATTTC
>QKDV01000034.1 GCA_003251955.1 Methanospirillum hungatei | reverse complement strand
AGACGAATTACCATATCAGAACTCCAATGGTTCGATAAGAAGGAACTCTTTCTGCCTTGCAACCTGCCTGAGTATGAGAAGAGCCTGTTGCATATGCTCACGGGTCAGGGATTTGATGACAAACTGTGCTGATGTCCGTTCATTGATTGCCGGCATTGCAAGACTCATATAAGTTACCTCTGCAAATCCTGTCTGGTCAATGCGATCAATTGTATCACCCAGATCGGTGTGTACAAGATGCCCAATCAGGATGACACTCTGACTGTAGCTCATCCGTTCCTCACCAAGTTTGAGAACATTAATTCCCCGTTCACGCAGCCGGGCAATCAATCCGTCAAGGAGTTCAGGGGGGATCTCAATCACGACCTCAACACTCAAATCACCCTGGCCTGAAGCATGTTCATGCTCATGGATGACAGTTTTAATATTACCACCCATGTCAGATATTGGCATAAGGGCTGCAACAAGTTGCCCGGGAGAATCACGAAGCTCAAGTTTCATTGATACCTGCACGAGTTACCCTCCATTATTAACAGCAGACACTACCAAACATCTGCCAGATTACCTTAAAAGTTGGAGCACTGGTTGAAAAGCATTATCTCACCAGGCTGATATTTTCCAGACAAAAAGGGGGACAGGTAATCAATGATCAGTCATAATGACCATGACATCATATCCATCGCCTAGAGTGTTATTTGTCACAATTGTTGAGACTTTAAGATTGTTGTAGGTATTTGTTTTTGGAGAGGTTTCTGTTGTGTTATTCAAATGGATATATGACGGATCTGATACATCATTCCCGGAAATTTTCATGACACCGTTAGCCACATCCACTGCAACATCAGGGCCCGCTGAGGTGTTATTGTCGATTTTAGTATATGCCAGATGTGAGGATTCATAAATTCCAGTTGAGAGTCCAGAGAATAGCGAACCCCCGGTTTTTATGTTGGAGCCTTCTGTACTGAGGGTTATATCAAAAGAGACATCGCGATCAGCGGTGACATACGCTTCCATTGTTTCATTCTGATACCCTTCCTTGGTCAGGTTAACAATGTAGGATCCTTCCTTAAGTCCGGCTACTTTGTTCGGAGTCACTCCCTTGAGAACATTATTTACATATATCTCAGCACCAGGTGGATTTGTCGAGAGCATGATGCCCCCTGTACCGCCTTCCTGAATCTGGGGGTGATCAGTACCGATACCCCTTACCCCGATAACCTGACTCATGGATGGGGCATAATCATCGGTTCCGATAAACTGGACCCTGAGGTATTCGGGGGAAGAACCCTTGGGTCTCATAAACTCATATCTACCATTTCTCTCGGTCACTACCATATCAATCGAGGAGAAACTATCAGTATCCTGATTAGATTTTTCTGAAGATTCAAGAATTATCCGTTTGTTTCCAAGAGGTTCACCTCCAGTAGAGGTGAGAGTTCCTGAAATGTGAAAAGACTGGTTGATTGTCGGATCAACAGGAAGCGCACCGATAGTTAGGATTGTCGGGATTTTTTCAGGAGTAAGACCTGCAGTTGCCCCAGTTGATCCTGCGATAAATACCATGCAGATTAGCGCAAAATATCTGATAAAATTGAGGAGGGGTTTTGAATCGAAGAGAGACATGAATGTCAGAAGTTTAGGTCTCTGCATGCATGAAGATATCTTTTCAGGGATCTTATCACCATCCGAAAAAAAGGCTGGATATTTCTATCAGGATCCATGATGGAAATGGATCTCATGATAAAAAGAGGGGATCCATCTGGAGGTTTAGATCATTGTTTAAGAGTCATATCAAGAGAAGCATCATATTTTGTAGTGATATACACGTCCTGGGTTTCGTTCAGATACCCTTTCTTTACCAAAGTAACAATATGAGTGCCTTCTGTAAGACCACCGGCATGATATGGAGAGACACCACGTAGAACATCATCGATATAGACATCGGCTCCCTGCGGGGTCGAATAGATCATAACAGTACCTGTCTTCCCGGTGACAACCTGCGGGTGATCTGTTCCGGCTCCCCTGGCACTGATAACCGGACTGGTTACTGGTGCAAAATTATCATTTCCTAAAAATTTTACACGAAGGAACTCAGGAGGTGTATCCACCGGACGGAAAAAGTCATACTCTCCTTCTGTATCGGTTTCTTTGGTCGCAAGGACTTCAAAACTGTCTGAGTCGGTAGAACTCTTCTGTGATGATTCAAGAGTAACATGTTTGTTCCCGAGAGGTTTTCCTTCTGTTGACGTAAGTATGCCAGAAACATGGAATGACTGGTTCACAGAGGGATCTGCAGGAGAAAGCTCGATTGTCATGTTTGTCTGAGTTTTGTCTGCACTAACCCCTGCAGTTACTACAATCAGACTAACTACAAATATAAAACAAAAAGTTGTCAGAAGATGAAGAGGATTATGAGAAAGAAGTGATCGAACATGTGACATAAGTACCGAGGTTGGACAACAGAAAAGATGAAGATATCTTTTGAAGACCTATCGAGGTTAATAAAAAGCCGTTCATCCAGCCAAACTGGTGAACACAAAAGAGGATGAAGGTACCTGTCAGAATCAGAATGAGAATCCGGCCTTACTCTTAGTCGCTACGAATTCAGGATTCCCGTCATGATATTGTACGATCAGTTTTGCAAACTCTACTGCAGTCTCAAGACCATTTGCAGTTACTATGCGATCTTTGTACACTATTGGTTTATTCACGATGATCGCATCATCAATCATCATCTCACGGATAGTAGGGCCCGGAGCTACTGTTGCCTCTTTCTTTTTAAGCAGCCCTGCTTTGGCAATAACAATAGGACCATTGTCAATGCCGGCTACAACTTTTCCCTTGGCATTAAAGATCCGCGCAAGTTCGTGAAGATGGGTATTGTTCCAGAGGTGAACCATTGTCCCTGGCCCACCGACGATCATCATAGCATAGTACTCATCGGTACCTTTCAGAAGAATATCTTCAAATGTCCGGTTAACCTTTGCTTTTTTGCCAAGAACTCCCATCACAACCCCTACATGGGTTGAAGCCAAGTCAAACTTTACCCCTGCCTCCTGAAACACCTGTACCGGTTGAAGAAGTTCTTCGTCCCTGAACTTTTCAGGGGGTATCGCGATGAGTACCTTCATGCTAGTAACCATTTTCCAGCAGAATTATTAACTGTATTGATATCAGACAGACAATATGAGCGAACCTATCAAATTCCTACAAAACCCTTAATTAATCATGTCAAATTTAAATATCGTAATAATCGGGCCTGAAGATATCGCAAAGGAGATCGGGAAAAAGGGAACATCAACCGATATTACATTCTATAATCTCAAGAAAGGGGAGGCAACACTCACACTGATAGAACCATCACGATATCCTGAAAAATTATCATCACTCTACTACGCGGTTTCGCTTGCCGATATGGCGGTTGTTATCATCGACAAAGTCACCGCACAACTCGGGGAGTGCATTCTTGAGCTGAACTGTGCCAGGATTTCTCGTGGATATATTATCCTCAGGAATTACCTGGATGTTGCACAGATATCACCGCTCATTAAGGGGACTGTACTTGAACAGTACAAAGTAATCCCCGATGATTTCAACGCTCTCCGCGAGACACTACTTGCAGATGCAGCAGCACTACCCCCGGTGCAGACAGACTCACCTGGAATAATCCCCATCGATCACCACTTTAATGTCAAGGGGATTGGAACCGTGATCCTTGGCTGTGTACAGGATGGAACAGTACATAAACATGATCAGGTCACCATCCACCCCCTCGGTAAAACTGCACAAATCCGTTCGATTCAAAAGCATGATGATGATGTGAACGAGGCCCATACAGGAGACAGGGTAGGGCTGGCTCTCAAAGGCATTGAAGCTGATGACCTTGACCGGGGATACGTGCTTTCTGCATCATCAGAGATCAAGAGCAAGTGCGAAGTAACAGGCAAAGTTACGATCATTCCGTACTGGCCTGAACCTCTCAAAGAGCAGATGGTACTTTATGCTGGTCACTGGATGCAGTTCCTCCCCTGCAGGGTCCAGAAAACTGATACCGGGGGAGACTGGAGATCAGCAGAGATAACACTCTCTTTTGAGAAGGAACTCATCTTCAGACCGGGATCAGTTATAGTCCTCCATTACTTGGAGGGAGAAAAACTCAGAATTGTCGGGACAATCCAGCTTGAATAATTCAGACAAGCGGTACCGGTCATGAGAGGAGAACAGGGTGCAAAGCACCACCACCAGCCCGAGTATCTTCCTGTTTCACAGGAAGAACTTGAGAGTTTAGGGATAGACCGTCCCGATATCATTCTCGTTTCAGGTGATGCATACCTCGATCATCCTGCATCTGCAACAACTCTTCTCGGCCGGTCCCTCTGGGATGCCGGATATACCGTCGCTGTGATTCCCCAGCCTGACATCAGGAATGACGAAACATTCACAATTTTCGGGCCACCCAATCTCTTCTTTTCAGTTTCTGCCGGATCAATGGACTCGATGGTCGCCCATTACACACCGGCACGAAAAAGACGGCATGAAGATGCATTCTCACCCGGGGGGCGCCTGCTACGGCCAGACCGGGCGACCCTCGTGTATACCGACCTCATCCACAGGATATACCCCGACTCCCCCATTGTAATAGGAGGAGTTGAGGCATCACTTCGAAGATTCGCCCATTATGACTACTGGTCTGACCGGATCCGCCAGTCTCTTCTTGCGGATGCCCCTGCAGATCTTCTGATATTCGGAATGGGTGAACAACAGATCATAAGCCTTGCCGAAGATGTAGTTTCTGGCAAAAATGTAAAAGATGTCCATGATATTTCCGGTACCTGCTGGAAGATAGCTCCAAAGAAATGGGAAGAGAAGAAGGAAGAGTTAAACGGGGAGATCCTTGAGATTCCTTCTTTTACACAAGTGAGTAACGACCCCCTCCAGTATATACAGAGCCATGTCCTGATATCTGATGAACAGAACCCATTCCAGGGCAGAATAGTTCTTCAGCGCCACCCGAAAACACTTATTATCCAGAACCCTCCTGCATTGCCCCTTTCCACCGAGAGACTGGATACGATCTACGATCTCCCGTACAAACGAAAGGCCCATCCCTCATACACCGATCCAATCCCTGCCCTCGAATCCATCAGGTTCTCAGTAACCTCTCACCGGGGCTGCTTTGGCAACTGTTCATTCTGTGCCCTCGCTATGCACCAGGGAAAGATAATACAGAGCAGGAGTCATGACTCTGTCATCAGGGAGATTGAAAGGATCGCCAGGATGAAAGAGTTCAGAGGAACAATCTCTGACATCGGAGGGCCAAGTGCAAACATGTACGGAGACTGGTGCGGTCGATGGGAATCAGATGGAGCATGCTCAGAACGTGAATGTACCACCTGCAAAAGCCGGAGAACCGGTATCTCAAAATACCTCTCACTCCTTAGTGACGCTCTCGCTGTACCAGGAGTGAAACATGTCTTCATTGGTTCAGGTCTCAGGTATGACCTGATTCCAAGTGATCCAGATATCATGCAACAGATCTGCTCACATGTTTCAGGACAACTGAAGGTTGCCCCCGAACACATCAGTCAGAGTGTGACAGACCTGATGAACAAGCCAGGTCCTGATGTATTTGACTCGTTCAGGGAACGATTCGAGGAAGTGCAGAAGAGAAAACATCCACGACAGTATATCATCCCATACCTTATGGCAGGGCACCCGGGATGTACCATTCAGAATATGATTGAGCTTGCCGAATATCTCAAAGACCACTATCTCTACACCGAACAGGTACAGGATTTTACCCCTACACCCATGACAACCTCTACCTGTATGTATGCTACAGGCATCAATCCCAAAACCGGAGCAAAAGTCCATGTACCAAAGGGTGATGAGAAGAGGATTCAGCGGGCATTGCTCTCATGGCGTGACCCTGCAGGGTATGATTTAGTCAGGGAGGGTCTTAGGCAGGCAGGACGTGATGATCTCATCGGAAACGGGCCGGAGTGCCTCATTGGAAGATCAAAGGGGCAGGCAGAGCATACTCCAGGTAATAAAAAGAAAGGAAAGAGTGGGAGGGTTATCGGAAGGATGACAACCGGTAGCCGACATCAGGATCAGTGATCTTCTCCGGGAATCTTCATCCCACATGCAGTGCACTCCTCAATACTCTCAGCATAAGTCCGGTATGCGTCTGCAAGGACGGTTGACTGTGAGGTGAGACCTGCGATAAGTATCGCCTCGAGGATCTCATCCTTTGTTGCTCCTTTCCTGATGGCTGCCTGTACATGATAATCAGTACAATGATTACACCGGAGTGCGGCAGAGACCGCTATGCTTATGAGCTCGACATACTTCGGTTCAAGAGTACTTGTCTTGAGGACAGCCGTTTTATAAAGAAGATGAGAGACAAGAACCTCGGGCCTTTCACCCATACGTTCAAAGATAAGGGGAACTCTTCCATT
>QKDV01000066.1 GCA_003251955.1 Methanospirillum hungatei | reverse complement strand
CAAAGACCAGTGGACCGGCAATCTGGGAGATCGTTCGGTATTCCTTCATCAGGCTGCCTCCCTGAGTTTGGTAAATTCTGCTTCCATACCCTTGACGATCTTCTCGATCTCAGGCTTGTATTCCTTGATGTACTTGATCTGTGGGAGATCTGACTTTGACTTCAGACCGGTGATCTGGGCGATCACAACACCTGCCTTGAGAGCAGTGTTTGCCTGATCTGAGTAGAAGCGGATTGCCTTCAGCATATCAAACTGCTTGGTCATGTCACAGTAGGTATCCACCGGGTCATACGCATTCTGCTGGAGGAAGATCTCACGAAGCATACGTGCTACTTCGATGGTGACCTGCTGCTCATCAGGCAGAGCATCTGAACCAACGAGCTGCACGATTTCCTGCAGTTCTGCTTCCTTCTGGAGAACTTCCATTGCCCAGGTACGGAGCGGGTTCCACTCTGGAGAGACCTTCTCGTCGTAGTACGGACCGAGTGTGTCAAGATAGAGTGAGTATGACTGCAGCCAGTTGATAGCCGGGAAGTGACGGCGCTGTGAGAGCTTTGCATCCAGTGCCCAGAAACACTTGACGATACGCAGAGTGTTCTGGGTAACCGGCTCTGAGAAATCTCCACCAGGCGGGGAAACTGCACCGATAACGGTGATTGATCCCATATCCTTGTTGAGGGTGTTTACACGTCCTGCACGCTCGTAGAACTCTGAAAGACGTGCTGCGAGGTATGCCGGGTATCCTTCCTCACCAGGCATCTCTTCAAGACGTGAGGAGATCTCACGCATTGCTTCTGCCCAACGGGAGGTTGAGTCTGCCATCAGGGAGACATCGTATCCCATGTCACGGAAGTATTCTGCGATAGTGATACCGGTGTACACAGATGCTTCACGGGCAGCCACTGGCATGTTTGAGGTGTTTGCGATGAGCACTGTCCTCTCCATGAGCGGCCTGCCGGTCTTCGGGTCTTCGAGTTCTGGGAACTCGGTAAGAACCTCAGTCATCTCGTTACCACGTTCTCCGCAACCGATGTAAACCACGATCTCAGCGTCAGACCACTTGGCAAGTGACTGCTGGGTAACGGTCTTTCCTGATCCGAACGGACCTGGAATTGCTGCGGTTCCTCCCTTTGCAACCGGGAAGAGACCATCGAGAATACGCAGACCGGTGATCAGCGGAATGTCAGGGTTCAGCTTCTCAGTAACCGGGCGTGGTACACGAACCGGCCACTTCTGGAGCATCGTGATCTCTTCGCCATTCTCAAGGATACAGACGACTTCATCGATAGTGAATGAGCCGCTCTTGATATCCTTGATCTTTCCACCAGCGGAAAGTGACGGGACCATGATCTTGTGAACGATGTTGGTCTCCTGCACGGTTCCGATGATGGTTCCGGCCTTTACAGCGTCACCGGCTTTTACAATCGGCTTGAACTCCCACTTCTTGTCATGGGATAGTCCTGGTGCATTGACACCACGCTCGATGAAACTTCCCATCTTCTCGAAAAGGAATTCGAGAGGACGCTGGATACCATCATAAATACTGGTAAGAAGACCGGGTCCGAGCTCTACGGAGAGTGGCAGGTTTGTATTCTCAACCGGCTCTCCGGGTCTGATGCCTGAAGTATCCTCATAGACCTGAATGATGACATTATCACCCTTGATCTTGATGACCTCCCCCATCAGCTGCTCGTTCCCGACCTTCACCACATCATACATGTGGGCGTCGAGATTGATTGCAGTGACCACAGGTCCTGCAATCCTCTTTAAAACACCCTTGTTGCGTTTTACTTCCACAGATCTACACCCACTGATCGTTTAATTCTCTCCCGCATTGACAGCCCTCCTTCCTGTTCACCCAGGGTGATGACCGTTGGGTGAACTGAATTTTCCAGGGTTGTCCGGAGCCTCGGTGGTATTTTTGCCATGTCGCCGCTGTTGAGAACCAGGATTCCCACGGAATTATCGTCCAAAACCCGGTTAACCTGCTCAACAACCTTCTCTTCAGACTCGGCAGCATAGGTCTTCGTGATCCCAGCAAGCCTGAACCCGAGGATGAACTCACTATTCCCGATAACCGCGATCTCCATATCAGATCACCAGGTATTTCGCGATTGTATCGCCTGCAAGTCTGGACTCCTTGCCACGGGCGATTGCCCGCAGGTTGAAGACTTCATACTTCTTCTTCTCAAGGTACACCAGGATCGGATGAATGGAGAACGGGTTGATCTTGGAGAGCTGCTCCATATGATCGAGCTGGGTCTTGGTCAGTTCTGCGTCGACCTCCTGCTCGGATTTTTCTGTTCTCAGCTCTTCAAGGGCACTCAGCAGTGCGGCTGAACTAATTCTGCCGACAATGGCATCGATAACCTCGTTCCTGCTGCTCATCTGGTTCATCTGCTGAAGTTCTTCAGGTGTAAAAGTTGAACCGGAGATGAAGAATTCTCGTGCATCTTCTTCGTACCCGTCTCCTCTCATCCTGAAGAGCGTCTTGATATTCTTGATATCAATCTCCAGCTGGACAAACTTGAGGAACTGGCTTCCTCCTTTTACTCCACGGCGTGCGATGGTGAGAAGATCAGCGTATAATTGCTTGTAGAGCTCATTCTCGAGCTTGGCAAATGATCCGGCTGCACATCCATCCTGGATTCCTGCAGCAACTGTCGGGTACATCTTCCACCCTTTCAGGGCATCGGCAACCCGCTCGCATGATTCTTCGCCAAGAACGCGATCGAGAACAACCTTATCAAGACTGCCGGCAGGGATGAGCACCTCTTTGATCTTACCCTCTTTCATCCCCTGCATTTTACCACGGAGGATGGTCAGGACATTGTAGATGTCCCAGCGGCGGAGGTAAGCCATCGTGAACTCTTTAAGAGCACCGGGAGCGAGGTCAATGACCCGCTGGTACTCTTTTGCCAGGTTCCATGAGAGAGCAACCTCAATGAGGTCGATTCCTTCAAAGGATGTTCCCAGCTCATCCACTTCTTTCTGGTACTCGGTCTCCCCGATCAGGCGGATGATCTCAGGAAGGCTCATATTGAGCATACGCTGGTATTCCTCAGGGGCGAGCAGCTTGGCTTTCCGTACACGCAGCCTGGTGCTGACGTATATGTATGGTGCCGGACCGCCCGTGTTCTGAACCATTTTTTATCCCCCTGAGTTTATGCGAAGAGAATGTCTGACGCGTCTTTAAGTCCTGACTCCCATACCTGGCTCATGAAGGTATGGTAACTGAAGTCTACCTGAAGTTGACCGTCTGTGCTCTCGACGATGACGCCACCATCGATACCTACTACTTTTCCAAAGGTGAAAGCACTGAATTCTGACTCGTTCAGTACATCTTTCAGAGCTTTTTCATCTCTTGCGCAGCAGCTGACAGATCCCTTCGGGATCTCTGTCATTGCCTTGCGAAGCAGTGATGATATGGCACCTTTGTGGAAAGAATCGGGCATGGTCTCGATCTTGTCAAGTGCCTGTCTGTATACCTCGTCCATCAGCTCTTTTTGAGCATTGAGGATCTGGCGTTTTACGACAAGGTGTCCTGCAGCCTCTTCCTGGGAGATGATATGAGAGGCGGATTTCCCTGCCTCCTCCCGTGCTACAGCCTTGACAGTCTCTGCCTTCTGCTGGGCAACATTCAGGAGTTCGACCTTTTTAGTGTCGGCTTCCTTGTTGATTGCCTCAGACTCTGCCCGTCCTTTATCCTTGATCTCTGCAATGACTGCATCCAGTCCCATGATCTCTCCTCACTCACTGGAACATGAGCAGGAGTGCCACGACAAGACCGAAGATGACGATGGTTTCTGGAAGAACGGTAAAGAGGAGAGCCAGACCGAACATATCCTTGTTCTCTGCAACTGCTCCCATTGCTGCTGCTCCGATACCCATCTCACCAAGGCCTGAACCGACACCTGCAAGGCCTACTGCGAGACCTGCACCTACTGCCTTGAGTCCTGCTGCCGATGCTGTTGCTGCTGCAACTTCTACTGCTACTGCTTCTGCTGCCATATTTTAATCTCCAATAATCTAGTTCTGTTCAGTTAGTTTTCTAATCATTCCAAACGGATTGTATTTCTTTCCTCCACCACGGTAGAACTTGGTAAAGAACTCAACGTAGTGAAGACGAAGGGGATGCAGTCCGCCACCCAGAATACCAAGTGCGGTATTGAGTGCATGACCGAAGAGGAAGACAACAACCCCCACGAGTATAAGCACGATTCCGACCGGGGTCAGGTTCTCGAGTTGTGGGCTGATAATCAGACCGATCGCGATAAAGTTCGTGACCAGTGCGATTGCAACCGAGGAGAGACCGACTGCGATAAGACGTGTATATGAGAGCACGTGACTGATGATCGTCGGGACTTCCATCAGATCCAGTGCATTTTCCCGTGCGATGAATGCAAGACCAAGAACCAGCATGATTGCACCTGCAACAGTTGCAATATTAAGGCCACCTGTTATTTCAGGCATTTTGGTCAGGTCAGGCATAAGGATAATCGGGAACTTTGACCAGATCAGAACGATAATTCCCCACATAACCAGGATCCATCCGATGTTTGCATACATCTTCAGGGATTTGTGGTGTCCGTGCTCCATCCTTGAAGCGTTCAGGGCTCCCCAGATCCTGCCCAGGGTAATATGCAGGATACCAATCCAGATCGAGACCACAAGCAGCTGCGGAATTGCAGATGCATGATGTGCCCCTTCGGCAGTTGCCCCGATCGGGATATGTCGTGAGAACCACAATGGTCCCCAAGGAAGGGAAAACCCAAAGAACTCAGAGAAAATTACACCAAAGATGATACTGCTGATACTGCAGTTACGCAGGATATTCATAAGCTGAACACCTGCTTCACTCCCTTTCACAAGTGATCGAAGTCCGAAGCTCATCGCGAGCAGGATAAGACCATATCCGACATCTCCAAGGATCAGTCCGAACATAATCGGGTAGACTATTGACATTAATAATGTCGGATCAACCTCGGTGTACTTCGGACGTGAATAGATATCCATGAAGAGTTCTGTCGGGTGTGAAAAGTCCGGATTATTATACTCGACAGGTGGACCATCGTTATAGTCCTCGATCTCGAGTTCGGTAGTATATACCTTTCCGGCACAGACACGATCCAGTGTTTCGTAGACTTTGGGCACCTGTTCGGTTGGAACCCAGCCGACGACCGCGAATGCGAGGTCAGTGGTTGCAAACCTGAGTGGTGCCTCAGCCTGCTCAACATCAGCACTGAGAAGTTCTTCTGATGACATCAGGAAGTATTGATGCTTCTCCCTGATTTCTGCCATCTTTGCAGAAATCTGTTCAATCTCCTTGTGAATTCCTGCGATCTTCTGCTCATAATCAGCGATTAAGGCTGGAGCTGATCCGGTTTCAGCAGGGATGGTGACTTTCTGCAGTTGCAGATCAAGAAGGCTTCTCTCCACTGCAGCGAGATCTTCATTTCTTACCGCAACGGCAATGAAGAGCCCGGTCTTCTGTGTCTTCTCCCAAATTTCATGAGGCAGATCGATGGCCGGTTTACTCTTTACCGTTCCTGCGATACAGCTGATTGAGTCATACCCGGTCAGCAGTTCCATGGGAAATGGTGCGTCAGTAAATGGCCTGAGTGCCTCGATCTTCTGCTCGTACTCCTTGATGGATGTTTCGAGTTTGGATCGCTGTGAGAGAAGACCTTCGACTTCATCTGCAATGGCTGGAAGATCCCGCTCAATGCTTTGCTTGAGTGCCTGAACCTTGGCCTTCGCCACATCATCGAGTTGATCTGATCCGATTCCGAATGCACTGGCAATGGATCTGATCTTCACAAGACTTGATGAGATGGTGTCGGCTCCTTTCAGCGGCATACCGATCTTGAAACCTTCCCACTGATCATCTCCTTTCTCGACAAAATCATCGATATGGAAGATGTTCATGCGGTACAGTTCAGTTATGACCGGTTCGAGTTGCTGTTTAGATGCGACGATGAGCAACTTGCTCATCGGTTTAGGCTGAAACATTAAGTTGCTCCTTGAAGCGTGTAACTAACAGATCCACGGCTTTCGCGAGGTTCTGCCGTCCCCTGCCTTCGAGAGCTACTGCTTCTGCCTTTCCATCGCTGATAATTCTGGCATGCCGCATTTCAGCTTCTTTCCGGGCATCAGCAATCTGCTGTTTCTTAAACTCTTCTGCATCTTCCTGAGCCTTCTGGATCAGGTTGTCAGCCTCCAGCTCGGCACTGGCGATCAGAGACTTGCGCCTCTCCTGTGCCTGCGAAATCATCTTTTTATAGTCTTCTTCTGCGTTCTTGATATCCTTCAGGACCTCAATTTTCATCCAACCCTCCTCTCATTGATTGTACAACTATAAAGTGGACAGAGATCAGTATATTAGTTTTTATTTGTGGATTTCAAAGGCTGTTATCAGTAATATACTGTTATAAATTGGTTATCACAATCCAGTTTCTAAACAATTTGTTCGCAGATTTCCTTCT
>QKDV01000135.1 GCA_003251955.1 Methanospirillum hungatei | reverse complement strand
AAAATGGCAGTTCGATAGACTTATACCTTCCCGTATGCCACATGATAAGGCAGGACGTGTGGCCTAGTCAGGATATGGCGTCAGCCTCCTAAGCTGAATGTCGGGGGTTCAAATCCCTCCACGTCCGTAACTTTTTTGTGATAGCATGAAACCTGCTGCCATTATCAGGATCATAAGGCCTCTCAATGCTGTTATGGCCGGATTCGCTGCAGTTCTGGCTTTTGTTATCGCCACTGGCACGCTGGTTATGCCGGTATTGATCATCTTTCTCATGGTCTTTCTGATAACAGCGGCCGGTAATGTGATCAACGACTACCATGATGCAGCAATTGATGCGATCAACCGACCTGAACGCCCGATTCCTTCCGGTGAGATAAGCCCGAGAGCAGCATTTTTGTACGCGGTGCTGCTCTTTGTTGCTGCAAATATTATCGGGATTGTCTTTGCCCCTCTGCCCCTCGTAATCATCGCGGTTGTGAATTCGGTTCTGCTCTGGGAGTATGCATCTCATCTGAAGGTGATGCCTCTTCTTGGAAACCTTGCAGTCTCATATCTTTCTGCAAGTATCTTCCTTTTCGGAGGCGCCCTCGTTGGATGGGAAGGAGTAATAGCAAATCTTCCTGTTGCGGGGGCATCATTTGGAGTTATCCTGGCAAGAGAACTTGTTAAAGATGCAGAAGATATGCCAGGTGACCGGGAGCAGGGTGCACGCACCCTGCCGATTCTCTACGGACTTCGTATTACAGTTCTGGTTTCATCAGCAGCTGCAGTGATTGGAGTTATCACCTCACTTCTGCTCTTTTTCAGGTGGGGTAATTTCTATCTGGCTGGAATAATTCCCGTTGATCTTGTAATTCTCTATGGCGCATTTCGTGCACTGCGTTGCGAAACTCCGGATGAGATAAAAGAGTCCAAAAGTTCACTCCTCATCAAAATTGGCATGTTTGCTTCGCTCCTGATCTTTCTGGTATCAGCAGTGCTCTTCAGATAAAAAAAAGGATTTATGAGATATACTGCTGGAGTTCATGAGGTACATCTTTCGGGTCAATACCGAGTAGAGCCACCTCGTAAACCTCATCCCAGTTCACAGCGGTCTCAACGCATCCGTCACGGCTTGTAACAATTCCCATAGAGATGAGGTTGAGTTGCCCTGCCATCTCTGTCCCCTCTTTGATCTCTATGAGGCATCCGATTCCGATGATGGCCTTAGGCCTGTATCGTTTAACCATCCTCTTGATGAATGAAGATCCTGGAACAATGAAGAACTTGTATCCTATCTTTTCAAGCAGAGGTCTTGCAACACCTATCTGGCATAATCCACAGGAACGACAATTGAGTCCTTCTTCATGAAGGTTAGCAGGACAAGCCCCTGAACGGAGGCACTGGGGAACAAAGATGGCTCTTTGTGACACCGGGGTGGCAGTGAAGGCCTTTCGGTTCAGTGTGTTCTGCAGGGTAACCATGATGCGTAGAAATTCCTGATCTTCAACTCCGAAGAGTTTGAAGAGCCCACGCATCATTCCTTCCAGGAAAATAAGGCCGGCCCTCATGAATTTTGGGAAGAGCAGATTCCCTGAGCGGATTGCGTGAATCGTCAGAAAGAGTAGGATAAATCCACAAACCAGGCATCCCAATACAAAGAGAACTGTAATCTCACCAATGAGGGAGATAAAATGGGGGTAGAGATCAAAGAAAGAGGTCATAATCCTGCTTTCAACTCCTCTGTCTGATCGCTCTGATATCAGAGAGACTTTCAGGCAGTCTGAATATCCCATGCTCTGTGATGATTCCTGAAACAAGCGAGACAGGTGTAGCATCAAAAGCCGGGTTGTATACTTTTACTAAATCTGGTATCGTTCTTCTCCCTCCAAAGTATGCTATCTCTTCACGGCTTCGTTCTTCTACGATGATATCTGCCTCTTCAGATTCCTCGTCAAAGGTTGAAAAAGGGGCAGCAACATAAAATGGGATCTGATGTGCGTTTGCACAAACCGCATGCATATAGGTACCGATCTTATTGAAGACTGCATCTTTCGTAATCCGGTCAGCCCCTACGATCACTATATCAACCATTCCCTTTCTCATGAGTGAAGCAGCCATCGAATCGGTAATAACCGTGACATCTATCCCGTCCCGTGCCAGTTCCCATGATGTGAGTCTTGCTCCCTGCAGGAGTGGACGGGTTTCACATGCATAGACCTGGACTGAAATTCCTGCCTGGACAGCAGACCTGATAACTCCAAGTGCCGTTCCCCACTCCCTACATGCGAGTGCTCCTGCATTACAGTGGGTGAGAATCCTGCATGATTGAGGAAGTATTTTCTGCCCATGTTCACCGATGGCATGACAGGTCCTGCTGTCCTCATCTGCCACTGCATCTGCCTCATTAACAGCCCGATCTTTTGCAGCAGATATGGTCTGCTCCTGCTCTACAGCGGTCAGGACCCGATTGATCCCATAAAATAGGTTGACTGCCGTTGGACGAGTTGATCTGAGCAGGTCTGCTGCTTCTGAAATTTCCTGTCTGAATTTATCCAGATCTAATGCGGTAGATGTTAAGGCTGCAAGGGCGATGCCATATGCACCGGCCACACCAAGTGCCGGTGCCCCCCTGATGTCAAGACATCGTATTGCATCAGCCAGCCTGTCGATATCATATGCAGATTCTTCAACATACTCTTCAGGAAGCCTTGTCTGTGCAATAAACCTGATAGCGGGAATATCCTGATGAAAGGTGACTGGTCTGAGCGGAGTATCAGATGACTGCATGCTCCCCCTTCATGCAACTGATGACTGCACGCATTGCTGCTGCCCCGCCTTCTGCAACCGAGTCCGGGATATCCATAGGTTCCCGGCACGTGCCTGCAAGGAATATGCCCGGCCGTATCGATGTGATATGATCTGATTTCTGATCAAGGCCTGCGAAAAATCCGGTCTCGTCGATGCTAATTCCATACCGTTCTGCAATTACTGTGGCATCGTTTTGGGGTCTGATTCCGACTGAGAGTACAACAAGATCTGCGTCTATCTTTACTAGTTCCCGGGTCTCCGTATTCTCAACATGCACCCTGACATGTCCATTATTCTGGTAGAGATCTCCTGGAAGTCCCCTGACAAATCTGACCCCCGCATTCTTTGCCCGCTCAAAGAACTCCTCGTATCCCTTCCCGTATGCCCTGATATCCATGTACAGTACCGTAACCTCGAGATCAGATGATTTCTCTTTAATGAGGAGTGCATTTTTGATTGCATACATGCAGCATACTGCAGAACAGGAAGGAGATCCTAAAGCGCAGTCACGTGAACCGACACACTGGATAAAGACAATACTTTTGGGTTTTTGACCGTTTGATAATCTCTTCAGGTATCCACTTGTAGGCCCGCTTGCGTTGATCATACGCTCGAACTCGATACTGCTGATTACATCAGGGATCTGCCGGTAGTGGTACGATGGTTTCTTTGTTGCATCAAATACCTCGTACCCGGTTGCAATAACCACTGCAGCAGCCTTGATGTATGCCTGCTCTTCCCCATCCTCGTCATCTCTCAAGATTGCCTTTTTACCACAGACACTATAGCAAAGACCACAGTTGATACAATGTTCTGCATCACGTATCACGATATTTGGGACAACCTGTGGATGTGCTTTGTAGATCGCTTTGCGGACACCAAGACCTGCATCGAACCGGTTATAGACCTCAACCGGACATATTGCAACGCAGTCATCACACCCGGTACAATCTGCTTCTTTGATATACCTGGGATGCCTGGTGACGTGCACTGTGAAGTTACCTACCTCTCCCTCAATGCCAGTAACCTCTGTACAGGTATGAAGAGATATCTTCGGATGTCTGGCGGCATCTACCATCTTTGGACTGAGAATACACATCGAACAGTCATTGGTCGGGAAGGTTTTGTCAAGCATTGCCATGTGTCCGCCAATGGTTGGCTCACGCTCGATCAGGTGAACATGTATGCCGTGATTTGCAAGATCGAGAGCAGCCGTGATCCCGGCAATACCGCCACCGATAACAACTACTTCATTCAATAGCATGCTCCCGGGCAAGTTTTACGTACGATGAGGCGTTCTGAAGAGTTGCGGCGACTTCTTCATCAGTCACCTGCCTTACCACCTTTCCCGGAACTCCGAGTACAAGCGAGCGGGGCGGAATCTCCTTGCCTTCTGAAACAAGAGCTCCTGCTCCGATGATACTCTCCTCCCCGACTATGGCACCGTTCAACACGATTGCTCCCATACCGACGAGGACCCTGTCTTTGATTGTGCATCCGTGCAGAATTGCGCCATGTCCTACTGAAACATCTTCTCCGACAGATACTGGATGACCTGCTGATGTGTGTACTACGCAGTTATCCTGAATATTTGAACGTGCACCGATTGATATCCGATCCTTATCCGCCCGTATCACCGCTCCATACCAGACATTGATATCTGGACCTGCAGCGACCTCTCCGATAACGGTAGCGTTTGGTGCAACAAATGCAGCCTGTGGAATATGCTGATGGATATTCATATGTTGGTACGGAATTCCCTAATGGTCCGGACCTGTCAGGGAATTAATCCGTTTACTCCTGTGTACCTATCGGTTAGAAAAACATAAAAGGATCAACCACTTCTCTGCTACCTTGTGAATGAACCGGTAATTCTGAAACAGATTCAACAGTCGATGAATATCCATAAACGTGAGCGAACATAACCATGTTCAGACATGAAGGTGATGGTTGGGGGAACCTTTGACCCTCTGCACGACGGACACCGGTTTCTTATCAGTCGTGCCTTTGATATAGCAGGCCCTGAAGGAACAGTCATTATCGGCCTGACCAGCGATAAGTTCGCAGATCGCAAATCGCATCCTATCCATCCATACCGGGAAAGAGAGGCAGCGTTGCTGACTTTTCTTGAAGAGAAGAACGTCCCTCCGATCTGGATCATTGAGGAACTTCACGACCGGTTCGGGTCGACGCTTGACTCAGATTTTGATGCTCTTATCGTGAGCGAAGAGACATTTCCCGTAGCAAAAGAGATAAACCAGCTTCGCAGGAATAAAAGCCGGCCCTGTGTTGAGATCCACCAGATCAGGTGCGTGCTTGCAGAAGATGGGAAGTGGATCTCTAGTACCAGAATCTGGCGTGGTGAGATCGATGTTCATGGTCATCTGATTGATCACCAGGCCCTGGACGCAAAATCAGATGATATGTGACGAGATATCAGACCCGATTACTGTGTCACAGTAATTACAGATAAGCCGTTTTCCCTGAACTGAGAACCTGCTGCTCACCGGTTCGTTGGTATTCGTGATACAACACGGGTTTGGACACTTGAGCACACCAATCAGGGTGTCTGGAATCTCTACTCCTTTCTTTTCAACGACGCGTCTTTCCCTGATGATATTGATTGTTGCCTGGGGAGCGATGAGAGCTATCCTGTCCACCTCTTCATCCTTGAGTTCCCTGTTCTCTATCTTGACCACGTCTTTCCTGCTAAGAGCATTACTTACAACATTGGTTGCAACACTCACGCATTCCTCTGTGCTCCCGGTGATTCCGAGGATACGTAGAACGATCAGGGCTTCTCCACCGGTGATGTGATCGATCACGGTTCCGTTCTGGATTGCGTTTATCAACAGCCCCTCCCGGTACTTGTCGCTGTTCATTGCATCACCTCTAGAAGCATTGCCATTCTGACCGGCACGCCGTTTCGTGCCTGCTGAAAGTACCGTGCATATGGAAGAGCGTCAACTGCCGGATCGATCTCGTCAACGCGGGGGAGTGGGTGAAGCAGGATTAAATGATCCTTAACACCGTCCAGAAGAGATGGCGTGATCCGGTAACTAGCTGCTACGTCAAAAAAGGAGGCAGGGTCAGGAAATCGCTCACGCTGGAATCTGGTTACGTATAAGACATCAAGTTCACGGATGATCTCATCGATTGAGTCGTGCTCAATGACTGCGCATCCCGTCTCCCTGATATCATGCTTAAGTGACTCTGGCAGGCCGAGGCCTTTTGGAGAGATTGCATGAATCTCGGCATTGTACCTTGTCAATGCATATGCAAGGGAGTGGGTGGTTCGCCCGTACATGAGGTCCCCGATAAGCCCGATTTTAATCCCGTCGAGGGGCATTGACTGATGAATGGTATAGAGATCGATGAGTGTCTGCGAGGGATGCTGTCCGGCTCCGTCGCCCCCGTTGATAACTGGAACGTCTGCAAACTCACTTGCAAGCCTGGCTGCTCCGACTTTTGGGTGTCTGAGGACTATTGCATCTGCATATCCGCTGACAACTCTGATCGTATCGGCAAGTGTCTCTCCCTTTGCCATTGAACTTACCTCAACACCTCCCAGATTCATACATGAACCTCCAAGGCGCAGCATTGCAGATTCAAACGACATGCGTGTCCGGGTACTGGGTTCAAAAAAGAGAAGCCCTAAAATTTTTCTTTTTAGCGGCAATGCATCAGCACCGTATACAGCGATCCTGGCTGCCTTATCTATCAGGTGAT
>QKDV01000100.1 GCA_003251955.1 Methanospirillum hungatei | reverse complement strand
AAGTCCCCCGGATCCACCCTCAAGTGCAGCGATTCTCTTCTCGAGCACGTCAGTGGTCGGGTTCATTAAACGGGTGTAAATGTTTCCTGGTTCTGATAACTCGAAAAGTGCTGCAGCATGGTCAGCATTCCGGAACTGGTAACTTGTGGTCTGATAAATCGGTACTACCAATGCCCCGGTTGTAGGGTCCGGGACCTGGCCTACATGCAGAGATATTGTTGCATCTCTGTTTTTCTTCTCAGTCATGGTAATCAGTGGTTAATTTTTTGATACTGGTAGTTCGTACCGCTCTGCTATTTCAGTGAATGTGTCGGCAAGGTATCTGACCTTCTCCCATGAGAGCCCGTAGGTTGATAACTTCCAGGTGCGGGTTGCTCCTGCAAACTCACCTACTATCCCCTTTGCAGAAAGTTCATCTGAAAGGAAAAAGCCACGTCTCTTGTGGGTCTCTGCAATCCTGTCAAAACTACCGGTTGTATCCACTTTAGTCAATGCGTGCTTTCTCGGGTACTCGGAGAGGACATGGCTTCCGTCAATTGTAAGGAGACGATCAACAAAGAAATTGATCTTCTTCAGCTCGTCTTCCCAGTGGAGTGTCCGCTCTTTCACTTCAGGGAATGAGGCCATCATTGCGATAAGATTCGATCCCATCAGCGTGCACCCAACCATCTCAACTTCCTTTATCCCGAACTTACGGTTTGTGACATCTCCGACCATCTGAGTGGTGCGAAAGACCTTGTCTGCCCATTCACTCGTTGTTGCCAGCACTCCTGATGGAGCCGGTGAAGCCATACTCTTATGGCCGGATCCGACCACAAAGTCTGCTCCAACTGCCTTTCCGTCTACTGGCATGACTCCGACGGTATAAGCCCCGTTATAGAGGAAGGGGATATCATAACTGTGTGCAACCTTTGCGATCCCTTTGACATCGTGCTCATTTGCAAGTTGGTAGTCATAGTGATCCATCATCACCAGTGCCGGGAGTTTTCCTGTCTCTTCTTTTACCTGTTCAATCTTATCTGCAGTAGCATCTGCGGTTATGATATTATCCTTGTTTAATGGGACCTCCCTTACAACTCCTCCTGCTCCTTCCACGGCGAGAAATTCGGTATAATGTGCAAATGCAGATACGATGACCGAGTCACCTTTCTCAAGAACCGTCTGGGCGACTGCCTGGAATCCTCTCCTGGCCCCAGGCACAACCCGTGCCTGATCCATATTGACGAACCTGGCAAGCTGGGTGTGAAAGTCTGCGATTGGAGGCTTTGAGATCTTGTCCAGCCTGAATGGCTTGCGGCAGGCGTCACAGGTGGAGTAGCCGTCTCCGTAGGCAATGACAGCCTGTCGGGCAGCAAGGGTCAGCCGTCCTGCTGCCTGGATCGGCTGAATATTAATATTCTCCTCCTCACGCGTTCTCACCTCAATTGTTCCGGTGATTTTGCCTGGCTTATTACGGCCGATTCCATCTTCAAGTGCCTGTACAATCCCTTTAAGTTCTGAGATCTTCTCTTTGAACAGAACCGCCTCCTGGTCGTTAAGCCCTGACGGGAGGCCGTCTCTAATCACCTGTCTGGCCTCCTCCAGTTTAAAGAGTGCAGCAAAGATGAGACCTGTGTTCATTTGCATCTCTTTTCCTTACCTCATCATAGTATTATCTGAATAATCACAATCGTGAACAGTCCTATTGGTTATCTTGAGAGTATAAAAGAGGTTAGAAACCGGCTAAATATGATATAATTACATTCGTGTCGTAATTGTGATTCAGCGGCAATGTGAGCCTGATAGAAAAATCGACCTTAAATGGTTGTATCGCTGAAAGTTGCGGAAGAAGCTGATGTAACTAGCAGAAAAAAGTTGAATCTTATCAGGAAGAGCAGGTCTCATCCTCATGACCGTGATGATCATGTGAGTGAGGGTTTTTCTCTTCCCAAGGTTCAAGTCCGTGCTTTATCCGGTAATCATTGATCGCCTTGTGAATCCCTTCTTCTGCAAGGACAGAGCAGTGCATCTTAATCGGTGGGAGCCCTTCCAGTGCCTCGGCTACAGCCTTATTTGAGACTTCCCATGCCTCTTCTAGTGTCTTTCCCTTGATCAGTTCGGTTGCCATACTGCTGGATGCAACGGCTGCCCCACATCCAAATGTCTGGAATTTCACATCAGTGACGATGTTGTCCCTGATGGTGAGGAAGATACGCATGATATCACCACAGGTCGGGTTTCCAACCTCTCCAACACCATCAGCATCAGTTATCTCCCCCTGGTTGCGGGGGTTCATGAAATGATCCATTACTTTTTCGCTATACATTGCATGACCTCTTTTTGTGATCTGCGTACAGGGGGGACATCTCTCTCAAGCGGATTACAACTTTGTTAAGCTGTTCGAGTACATAAGTTACATCATCCTCGGTGTTCTCTGCCCCAAGAGTCAGTCTGAGAGATCCATGAGCAGTCTCGGCAGGAAGTCCGATGGCAAGAAGTACGTGGGATGGCTCGAGCGATCCTGATGTACATGCACTCCCGGTTGAGGCACAGATTCCGAAGTGATCGAGGAGCAGGAGCATGGACTCCCCTTCGATGAAGTCAAAACTTACATTGATATTTCCGGGAAGACGTTCTGTTGGATGACCGTTTAGCCTGGTGTTTGGAATAGTCTTCAGAATCTCTTTAAGTAGGCGGTCCCTGAGTGCTGAAACACGCTTGTTCTGCTCTTCCATTCTGGCAATAGCACGTTCAATGGCGAGCCCGAGCCCAACAATTCCGGGGATGTTCTCAGTCCCGGCCCTCTTCCTTCGCTCCTGTCCACCACCATGCAGGAGATTGTCTATCCGAACGCCTTTTCTGATGTAAAGAGCACCGATTCCCTTGGGTCCGTAAAATTTGTGAGCAGAAAGTGAGAGAAGGTCGATATTCATCGCTTCCACATCGATGGTGACATTTCCTATTGCCTGGACAGCATCGGTGTGGAAGTAGACTCCCCGCTCACGGCATACTTTACCAATCTCTGCTATTGGCTCGATAGTGCCGATCTCATTATTCGCAAACATGATCGTGACCAGAATGGTCTGATCAGTGATTGCAGCCTTCAGGTCACTGATACGCACCTGTCCGGTCTCGTCTACCGGCAGGTAGGTTACTGAGAAACCCTGCTTTTCAAGGTATTCACAGGTATGGAGGACTGCATGATGCTCAATAGCACAGGTAATAATGTGGTTGCCTTTCTTGTGGTTCGCTGATACAACTCCTTTTATCGCCCAGTTATCAGCCTCGGTCCCACCAGATGTAAAGTAGATCTCATCAGGTTTTGCACCGAGTGCTGCTGCTACCTGATTTCTTGCTACTTCAACCGCTTTTTTTGACTCCCGTGCAATACTGTACAGGGATGACGGGTTACCGTACCCTTTTGAGAACCATGGAGCCATTGCATCGACGACCGCTGGATCGGTAGCGGTTGTTGCAGAATGGTCCATGTATACGATTCTTTCAGCAGTCATAGGTTACGCCAGCTTTGTGATGTGCTGCAATCAGACGATTAATACAAGGAGCCCTTTACCTATAGCCCTTTTCTGATCTCATCACGGGTTGTGTAGGATCTACTCTGTCTTGTTTTTGAAATCTCGATCATGCGTTCGAGAGGGGCTCGTGCTGCATCCATAAGGCTCTGTTTGAGAAAGACCTCACCTGATCCTGTTGTCAGGCATGTCCTGATCTTCTCAAGAGTTACCTGTTTCATGGGTGCACACACCCCGGCAACAGAGAAGAACTTCTTTCCGACCACTTTTGACCGGAGCCGTTGAAGCATTCCTGATTCAGTACCGATGATGAAAGATGATGCCGGATCATCACGACAATATCGTGTCATTCCACTGGTTGAACAGACAGCATCAGCCATATCAATGATCTCCGGCCTGCATTCAGGATGTGCTACAAAGGCTGCCTCCGGATGAAGCTGCTTCATTGAGTTAACACTCTCTGTGGTGATGGCATCGTGAACATAACAGGACCCGGCAGCAATGATTATCTCTTTTTTTGTGAATCTGCTCACATATGCAGCAAGATTCCTGTCCGGAAGAAAGATGACTTGGTCTGCATCAACTGACTCAACGATCTCAATCGCGTTGGCTGAGGTGCAGCAGATGTCACTCACAGCCTTCGTTTCCGTTGTGGTGTTTACGTAACTAACCACTTCTGCATCAGGGTACTGTAATTTGAGCTCTAATGCAGCCTTTTCTCCTACCATGTGTGCCATTGTGCACCGTGCCTGTGGATCCGGTAAAAGAACTCGTGCCTGCGGATTTAAGATCTTCGCGGTGTCAGCCATGAAGTCAACACCACAGAATAGGATTGTCTCTGAATCAGTCTTCTGAGCAGCTCTGGCTAGTTCAAGAGAGTCACCAATCTTCTCTGCGATCTGGTAGATCTCAGGTGACTGGTAGTTATGAGCAAGGATAAGTACGCCCTGGCGCTCTGCAATCTCCCTGATCTCTCTGATGAGATCCTCATTACATAGGGGTTTCGCTGATTCTTCGTCTGATGGAAGCAATTTCACGATTGTGATTATTACCTGTATCCTCCGTCGGGATAATCCCCACGGTTGAGGCAGTTCCTGCATCAACGAGATTCTTAACCCTCTAACAATACATGGTAATACATAACGGAGGATATCAGATGAATACCGACCGGATCAGGCAGGAGATCCCCCTTACACAGGAGGTTATCTATCTTGACAATGCCTCAACAAGCCTCTCTCCACAGCCGGTCATCGATGCAATGCTGGAGTACGAGACTCATTATCGAGCTAATGTGGGACGCGGAGTGCACCGACTCTCGCAGATTGCAGGTCAACTCTACTGGGATTCCCACGAGACCGTGAACCGGTTTATCGGCGGAGAAGGGGGCACGTCAGTCTTTGTCAGGAACTGCACCGAGGCGATCAACATGGTCTCACACGGCCTGACATTCAGGCCCGGTGATGAGATCATCACCACTGTTACTGATCATCATTCCAATCTGCTTCCATGGTATGTCCTTCGAGAAAAGGGGATAAATGTGAACGTAATATCCCCCGCTGCAAATCCTATGGCCGGGATTACGGCTGAGGATATCTCATCAGCAATAACCAAGAATACCCGGCTCGTTGCTGTCAGTCATGCCTCTAACGTGCTCGGAACTATTCACCCGGTGAAAGAGATTGCAAAGATTGCCCATGATCATGATACTCTCTTTCTTGTGGATGGGGCCCAGTCTGTTCCCCATTTGAAGACCGATGTGCGTGATATCGGATGTGACTATCTCTGCTTTTCAGGGCACAAGATGCTCGGTCCTACCGGGACCGGAGTGCTCTGGATGGCCGAAGATAGTCTGGAACCACTGCTTCTTGGAGGAGGAATGATCGATGAGGTGACAACTGACGGGTATCAGGTCTCATCAGGATACTCAAAGTATGAGGCAGGCACTCCCAATGTTGCAGGAGCATTGGGGCTTCGTGCTGCTGTAAAATACCTCAATTCAATCGGTATGAGTGATATCGAGGCTCATGAATATGTTCTGACTGGGCAGTTGCTCTCCGGTTTGTCAGGAATCGAAGGGGTCAGTATCATCGGACCTCCTGAAGGAGAGAACAGGATCGGTGTTGTCTCGTTCATGATTGAGGGTCTTCATCCCCACGAGGTTGCCCATATCCTGGATGATCAGTACTCAATCATCGTGAGATCCGGGCATCACTGCTGCATGCCTCTTATGCAGCATCTCGGCCTTCCTGATGGAACTGTCCGGGCCAGTTTATACCTGTATAATACGAAAGAAGAGATTCAGACTCTTATAGAAAGTGTAAAGGAGATTGTGGAAGGGGTATGATAGATGCCTTTCGTAGATGTGCCTATTTTCTAGGTTAATGTTTATCAAGCAGCATGCACACCTGGCAGATCTCCCCGGATCCTGGCCATCCACAGATCTTACAGGTTTCCATCGGAGTGTTCGGTATCTTCCCTTTCAATCGGTCCCTGATCCCTTCCTCAACACGGGCAAGATTTCTCATTGAACCGGGATGTTCCTGCTCGAACCGGTTTAAAAGTCCCCTGACTTCTCCCCGGAGTGCTTCTCCTGCATATGGGCATTCGGGAAGATCCATGAAGAGATCTGATAGAATTGCATAGAGTGTCACCTCTCTCTCGCTTACTGCTGCAAATGGTTTGATCCGGCGAGCAAACCGTGATGTGCTTCCTGAACCTGCAAATACCTTTTTGATGTCAGCAGAGAAGGCGTTCATGAGCGTAGTCTGGGCATGATCATCCTGGTTATGACCGGTTGCAATAAGACGGACTCCTTCCTGTTCAGCAAGAACTTCGAGAGATCGTCTTCTGAGAATTCCACATACTGTGCATGCTTTTCTGCTTGAACTCTTCATGAACTCATCCAGACTCCTGCCAAACAGTCCGGTAAAACAGATAATCCTGTGCTCGACACCGAGCTTGTTACAGACCTCTTTTGCATGCCTGATAGTATCCTCCCGGTATCCGCTGATCCCTTCGTCAACCGTGAGTGCTATCAACCTGGATGGGATCTTATCTTTTAGGGCTGCAAGAGCAGCGAGAAGTGCTGTACTATC
>QKDV01000279.1 GCA_003251955.1 Methanospirillum hungatei | reverse complement strand
TCTCAAAGCCCCCAATCGCAGACTTTCACACTCAGCTTGCCAGGTTCGTCAATATGGATCAGGCACGGGTTGTGCCCGGGGCCAGGAGAGGATTTCAGGCAGTCGCCCAGACGGTTCTTGAGAAGGGTGATTCGGTGATCGTATCCGCATTTGCGCATTACACCGAATTTCTCGCAGTGGAAGGAGCCGGAGGAATTGTAAGAGAGGTCCCATTAAACAAGGATAATATCATAACCACAGATGCTACTGCAGATAAGATCGAACTGGTAAAAGAAGAGACAGGAAAACTCCCGGCACTGGTTATGATGGATCACTATGACTACCAGCTAGCAAACGAGCACGATGTCAAAGGGATCGCAAAGGTTGCACACAGTTATGACATACCCTTCCTCTATAACGGGGCTTATACCGTCGGAGTAATGCCTGTAGACGGAAAGGCAGTTGGAGCAGACTTTGTTGTAGGATCCGGCCATAAAAGTATGGCTTCACCGGCACCATCAGGAGTACTCGCAACGACGAGTGAATGGGCAGACAAGGTCTTTCGCACCACCCAGATGGTAGGAGATGTAACGAGCCGCAAGTTCGGGATAAAGGAGGTTGAGATGGTCGGGTGCACACTGATGGGATCGAATCTTATCGCAATGATGGCTTCATTCCCTGAAGTAAAAGAGCGGACACTTCACTGGGATGACGAGCTGAAGAAGACCAATTTCTTTGTTGAGCGTCTGCTTACAATTGACGGAAGCCATGTCCTCTCCGAGTACCCGAGAAAGCATGCACTGACCAAAGTGGACACAACCGGAAGCTTTGACAGGATTGCAGAGACCCACAAGAGACGTGGCTTTTTCCTTTCAGATGAACTCTCTGCAAAGGGGATAGTCGGTGAGTTTGCAGGAGCAACCCGCACCTGGAAGTTATCAACCTACGGGCTCTCATGGGAGAAGGTAAGATACCTTGCCGACACATTCACTGAAATAGCAGAGCGATACGAACTACCAGTATCAAAAAATTAACCACTGATTACCATGACTGACAAGAAAGACAGAGATGCAACAATATCTCTGCATGCAGGCCAGGTCCCGGACCCTACAACCGGTGCACTGGTAGTACCGATTTATCAGACCACAAGTTACCAGTTCCGGGATGCTGACCATGCTGCAGCACTTTTCGAGTTATCAGAACCAGGAAACATTTACACCCGTTTAATGAACCCGACCACTGACGTGCTCGAGAAGAGAATCGCTGCACTTGAGGGTGGATCCGGGGGACTTGCCGTTGCATCAGGGATGGCAGCCATTACATATGCTCTCCTCAATATCACCAGGATTGGAGACGAGATAGTTGCTGCAAACAATCTCTACGGCGGAACCTACACTCTCCTGCACTACACCTTTGCAAAACTCGGCCGCAAAGTCATCTTTGTTGACTCCCAGGACACAGAGGCGTTCAGGAAGGCAATAACTCCGAAGACCCGTGCAATATATGCAGAGACAATTGGAAACCCAAAACTGGATGTGCCTGATTTCCGCACCATTGCTGATATTGCCCACGAGGCAGGGATTGCATTTGTCGTGGACAATACCTCTGCCGTCGGGCTCGTAAAGCCCATCGAGTATGGGGCTGACGTCGTAGTTCACTCTGCAACCAAGTTTGTTGGAGGACACGGCAACTCCATCGGAGGGCTCATCGTCGATTCAGGAAAGTTCAACTGGGGAAATGGAAAGTACCCGGAGTTCTCTGAACCTGACCCAAGTTACCACGGGCTTGTCTACTGGGATGTTTTCAAAGATTATGCCGGATTTGGAAACGTGGCATTTGTCTTTAAGATCCGACTCTCCCTCCTGCGTGATCTCGGGGCAGCACTCTCACCATTTAACGCATTCCTGCTACTACAGGGATTTGAGACACTCCCACTCAGGGTAAAACAACATTCAGAGAACGCTCTTGCCGTTGCAAAACATCTGAAGGCACACCCGAAGGTTGCCTGGGTTAATTACCCGGGACTTTCAGACAACCCCACCCATAACATGGCATCCAGATACCTGAAGAAGGGGTATGGAGGTCTGCTTGGAGTCGGGATTAAGGGAGGAGTCGAGGAGGGAAAAAAGGTCATCAATGCACTCAAACTCTTCTCCCATGTTGCCAACATTGGAGATTCAAAAAGTCTTGTGATCCACCCGGCATCAACAACTCACCAGCAGCTCAACCCTGAAGAACTTGCTGCATCCGGAGTAACCCCTGATTACATAAGACTCTCAATAGGAATCGAAAATATCGAAGACATTATTGAGGATCTGGATCAAGCCTTAGCTCAAATCTGACCTATATGATTCGTGGATCAGTTGGTACGGTTAAAACCGAACAGGTGACATTCAAAGAGTCTCTTACACTGGAAAGCGGAGAAATTCTCCCTGAACTCACTATTGCATACGAGGCATACGGCACGCTTGATAGAGACAGATCAAACGCCATTCTCATCTGTCATGCCTTGTCAGGTGACTCCCATGCAGCCGGATATCATGCAGGAGACGAGAAACCCGGCTGGTGGGATATTGTAATCGGGCCAGGAAAAGCACTTGATACAGATCAATACTTCATCATCTGTTCAAATGTTCTGGGCGGTTGTAAAGGCACAACCGGCCCGACTTCAATCAATCCAAAGACAAACAAACCATACGGGCTTTCATTCCCGGTAATCACCATCGGTGACATGGTTAATGCCCAGAGGCGTCTTCTGGAGCATTTCAATATTCAGCGTCTCTTTGCTGTTATCGGAGGATCTATGGGAGGGATGCAGGCCCTTACGTGGTCGGCATTATTTCCGGACCTTGTTAGTAGGGTTGTCGTGATAGCAAGTACTGCATACTCGACCCCGCAGCAGATTGCCTTTAACGAGGTCGCACGAAGTGCAATCAGGTCTGATCCTGACTGGAATCATGGCAATTATTATGAGAACCTCCAGCCCAACCGGGGGCTCTCTCTTGCCAGGATGATAGCCCATATCACCTATCTCTCTGATGAATCAATGCATCAGAAATTTGGCAGGGGATTGCAGGGAAAGGATGAACTCGGTTATGATTTCACCACTGATTTCCAGGTTGAGAGTTATCTGCATTACCAGGGAGACAAGTTTACCCACCGGTTTGATGCAAACTCATACCTCTATATCACAAAGGCGATAGACTACCATGATCTATCTGTAAATGGTTCACTATCAGAAGCATTCCGCAGTGTAAAAGCGAAATTCCTGATTGTATCGATATCATCAGACTGGCTCTACCCACCATACCTCTCACAGGAGATAGTAACCGCACTCTCATCAGCCAATGTTGATGTTGAGTACTGCGAGATCAGGTCTAACTTCGGACATGATGCGTTCTTGCTCGAAGAAGGACAGATGAACTACATTCTTGGACGGTTCCTATCTTCGCTTACAATAGCAGATGTGATGAAGGTTCAGGCTCCGACCCTGACAGGGGATGTGACGATCAAGGAGGCAGCAGAACTGATGATAACCCATTCTGTGAACCACCTGCCGGTAATTGACTCGGAGGGAGCACTCACTGGCATTGTAACATCATGGGATATATCGCGGTCAGTTGCACGGGAGTTCACATCACTTGATGAGATCATGACCCGTGATGTCTTCTTTGCATCACCTGAAGAACCGGTAGACAGTGCAGTGAAACGAATGGATCTAAACCACATATCCGCATTACCGGTAGTAGATGAGAAACGACAGGTTATCGGCCTGATAACTGCAGAGCGTCTGTCACGCCTTATCGGCCGTTGCCGGTAATCACCCACTTTTCGAAATACCCAAATCTGAACGATGTGAAGATCTGGTACCTTGACAGTGACCAGAACTCACTACCTCATTATATCAGGGATTATTTTCACCCTGCTTCTCTCCTCTGGCTGTGTTGCTCATGATGAGAACACACAGCTCAACTTCACATTTTTTGATGTGGGACAGGGAGATGCCTGCCTCCTACAGGTTGACGGCAAGACCATGCTCGTGGATGCAGGCCCATACGAAGCCGGGCCAGAGATTACTACATGGCTGAACGAGAGAAATATCTCATATCTTGACGTGGTAGTAGCAACCCACCCCCATAGTGATCATATCGGCGGAATGCCGGCTGTGCTCAGGCAGGAAAAGACAGGGGTCTTCATTGATTCCGGAGATACCCATACAACCCCGTCATATGAACAACTCCTGAAAACCATTGAAAGGTATCAGATTCCATACCGTGTCGTACACGAAGGCGATACGATTGACCTCGATCCTTCGGTCAGAATCGATGTACTCAATCCCGAGAACCTGGATTCAGATGATCTCAATGATAACTCTATCGTCCTTGAGATAACTTCAGGCAACAGGAGATTCCTCCTTATGGGTGATGCAGGGATTTCAGTCGAGGAGCGGCTCATACAAGAGGGAATAGATCTCAAGGCTGACCTGCTCAAAGTCGGCCATCATGGAAGCAGGCATTCATCAGGGCGAAGGTTTATTGAGGCAGTATCACCAGAGATTGCGATCATATCGCTTGCTGCCGATAACGATTACGGATACCCACAGAAAGATCCGATACGGTACCTCACCGAAGCAGGCTCCCGGATTTACCGGACTGATCAGGTAGGGACTATCACCGTGACGGCAGATCAGAAGAATCTGACAGTCAGTACAGAGTAAAAGCCACGAACGGCATGAAAGAGGACTGTTCATAGATGAAAGGGAGGAAGTCACTGATCAGTTCAAATCCCTGCTGTTCCTCACCCGGAGGATATCATGACTGAAACATACAAAACAGTGATGATGGCCGTAGACAGGATAGAAGACGGATATCTCATCCTGATTCCCAGGGACCATCCTGAAGAGAAGATTCAGATGCCACGAAAATGCCTTCCAGAGTTCGATGAAGGGGATATTCTGGAGTTTTCAATCAGGAAAGACGAGTCAGCGACACGGGAAGCACGAAACCGGATAAGCATGTTGAGGGAGCGTTTAGTAAACCGCTGATCCAGATGAATGCGCAGCATCAACACGGCATTGCACAATTGTGAACCATAATATACTCTCGCATATAACGGGTACATATGAAACTGCTGGCGGGCGTGATTGTTGCTGGTTTTCTCATGCTCGCGATCTTGTCAGGTTTCCCTGCTTCTCCTATGGAGCGAAAAAGTTCCTGCTGTGCATCTGACAGTTCAACAGGCCGCCTCACCTGTCACATGACAATAGCAGGTCAGGGGTCGGTCCACTCCTGCAGTTGTAAGACAAACACTGCTGCATCACCTGGAACAATGCCTGCAGGTTCCTGTAACGGAGCATGTATTCCAATAATGGCATCCATTACGCAGCCTACATCGCTTCTCGACCGAATCAGGAGATATGCTGCATACGGATATCGAAGGATAACAAACCGGAATCTGCTTGAACATGAGAGCAGGAAGCAGATATACGAAGAGATTGTTGCTGTTCCCGGGGTGGATCTCAAAAAACTGACAGAGATTACCGGGATGAATGAGAGCACACTTAGGTATCATCTTGATCGGCTCTATGACGGGGGGAAAATACAGACAACAACGATCGGGGGTGTATTGCCATTACTTTGAGAATCATGGCAAATACTCATCAGAAGAGCAGATCCTGAGATCAAGGATGCTGACCGCAGCAAGTTCAAAGATTCTCAGGATCATACTCAAAAAGCCCGGTCTCACCCGTGGTGAACTGGCAGAACTTCTCCAAGTTGCAGGCCCAACTGTTACACGAAGCGTTCAGCACCTCACCGATGACGGACTGATCCGGATAGAGAGGGACGGCAGATTTACCAGGTACTATCCAGCGGATTTAGTCATAGGAAGTCTCAACCAGGTGCTCATGCCTTCATTGATTCACGATCATCCATCCAGTGATAGTTCATACGCAAAATAAGATCGTGATATAATGATTATTTTATATATCAGAGCATAATATTTCCGTGATGATCTTATCAAAAATCTTACCTGTCTCTTTAGTCTTGCTCACCCTGACTCTTCTGATAAGCATCCCGGCCAGTTCGGCTGTCTCCAATGCCAGCCTGAACCAGACGGATGATGAAAACAATGTGAAAGTTCCTAATTACGAGATTACAAAGGTTTCAATGCCGGTTCAGACCGCGTGGATTGAGCCAGGGACATATATCAGCCCTAATATCACGATAATAAATGCAGGTTCAGATGACACCTCATCACAACTGGTCCAACTTCAGGCATTTCTCGGAAAGTATCAGTTGATCTCAAAGAACAACACTTTCTCTGTATTCAAAGCAGGGGAAGAACGAACAGTCACTCCAGACTATCTTGTACCAAATGGAGTTCCGACCGGTGAATACACATTAACTGTTTCGATAAACCGGGGTAAGGAAGAGGGAGGAGAGGACACAGAGAATAACAAGGCATCAGCACCGGATCAATTGAATGTTAAGCAGATAACATCCAAAGCGAAAGTCCGCTCATGCAACTGTGCGTAAAAAAAATAGAATACCCCATTTTTACCAGAATCACCATTTCCCCATACTCACAATAATTGCCTTGATCTTATTACTTGTGGTTCTTACCTTCAATAATAGATTGGATTGACTCAATCTCAACCAGCATTTCATCAAATGAGTCGTATCTCTCATTCTGATCAATAGACAGACTCCGGGTGATCAGTTCATCAAATAACCCAAGGTCTGGTCTTATCTGTGAAGGCAAAACAAGCTCTGAGGAAGAAAGATCCCAAATTTCTGCAGCCGAACTCAACCGATCATTCTTACCAAATGGGCGTGAACCGGTGAGAAGGAGGTACAATATCGCCCCTGCCTGGAAGATATCAGCCTTTTCCCCGGGACTGCCGTACTGCTCGGGTTGCACCTGTTCAGGAGCCAGCATCCAGCAGGCAGAACCACATTCCTTATCTGACAGGATAACTGCACCATCAAACCCACCAATCCTGACATGGAGATTCTTATCCAGAAATATTTGTGCAGGGTCAAGAAGGAAGTGATCTGCCTGTTGGTGGTGCATATATGAAAGACCCCTACATAGCCCAAGTATCATCTTAACTGCGGCTCGTTTAGGAACTGGGAGAGAAAGATCAGATATTGAATAACGTCTTCTGCCCTTCTGAAGCACCCCTTCAGGAGGAATTGCAACAAGGAACGGAATAGGTTCTGTCTCGTAGGCGACAAGATGAAGAATATGAGGGTGATGAAGAGACCGCCATACCTGAACTATATCCTTAAATGAAGGAATCCTGGCAAGAGCAGAGTCGATGACCTTTATCATCTTAACAGACGAATCACTCGTCCGTTTTACAAGAAAAATATCACCGCTCTGATCAGAACCTATTGAACAGACCAGAGTATACTGATCCACAAGGTCAGTCGGGAAATCCGGATCTTTTAAACATTCAGGAGTTATATCTCCATTCTTCCCATTTCCGGACTTTTTCACAAATCTCAAAGCATTGGGATTGACAGGGTCGATATCGAGTGCCTGGCGATACGAGAAACCTGCCTCCTCTGCTTTGTCCAGTTTTTCCAGAATCATTCCTTTCTGAACCCAGAGATCAGCAGAGCCCGGATCCCTGGTAAAAAGGGATTCATAGTACATGAGGGCTTCATCAAACATCTTTTGAGACTGCAGCAGAACCCCGCTATTAAACGGAATCACGATTCTGAGTTTCATGTCTGGCACTGCCTCTATCCCAGGCTTTACAGAAATAATCCTGCTTACCTCAGGTCTGTCAGCATCCGGATCACCCAGTTTAAACTCCAGTTCACCATCGGTGTCAGGCGGGATCTCAATATTACCTGCAAAAATAGGGTAGGATGAAGAGTTAGTCATCCTGACAACAGCAACAGTACTGCTTTCATCATATGTAAATCCGACAAACGACCAGTCAAGGGCCGGATTTAATGGACGGACACGATAGCGAAGCATCACATCTCTGATGAACTCACGACCTGCTTTATCAATATACGGGATATTCTTAACAAAATACTGGTCTCCGGGAACATCGGTTGGAACCCGGATGAGAATACTACGACATTCACCTTTAGGGATGGACTGCCCTTCGATAAGGATGGGCCGGCTACTGCAGTTTATTGCCCTTACTACAACTTCCCCTGCTGCTCCCTCATCACAGATCATCATTTGAGGATCGAGAACAAGATCTGTTTTTGCAACGCCTCTTTTCCTGACAATCTCCCAGGTATCTGAACAGGATGTATCAGAAGTTGAAATGACGGTCAGGTTTTCATCAGGAGATTTTTCCGAGTCTTTAATTTTCCAGGCAACACGGCGGGTTGCATGTGCACCAATCAGAGTAATGCCAAGAAAAACACCCAATATTATAGCATAATCAACTAAACCAAGCGGGGGTATTGGTTCATCTTCAGGGATGTCACCAGAATGGATCTGTGTAATACAGAACTGCCGGCTATCTGGATCAATTGAAAGAACAGTCTCTTCATGAGGATGGATTATGGCTCCAAGATTTTGGTCAAAACCATCACCAGCCAGACGAACATTATGATAGCCGGGAGGAAGATTACTGATATTTACAGGGGCCGTCCCTTGGTTATCCCCGTCGATTGAGACTTGTATTGCAAGTGACCCGGTCAGTACCTGAAGAGATCCATTATCAGGAGTCTGATCGTGTGCGTTACCTGATGTATCCCCAGAGGCCGGGAGAGCGGTTATGATAATTATGAGTAGTATAAACCATTTCAGTTTACTCAACAAAGCAAAACATGGATTTAGTTTCATATTACACAGATCGGCATTTATTACTCGGATTCTCCATGCCGGATAAGGGGCTCTAATTCAAGGATAAATTCTTCAACAGAACTATATCTCTCTTTTTTATCTAAAGCCAGGAGTTTTTTCAGTAAAGGCTCATACTTTGCATATTCCGGATGATAGATCGATGGAGAGACATACACACCAGAAACAAAACCATTCTCACCGGCAGAAATGACCGAGCCATCCGGATATGGAGATCTTCCGGTCATCAGCCAGTACAATATTGCACCGAACTGGAAGATATCAGTCCTTTTTCCCATTTTTCCAAACTTTTCACGGCTGATCTGCTCAGGGGCAGGGCACAGGGCAGGTGAGACTGTATCCATTCCCAGTCGTGATACAGACTCCCGGATTATCCCTGAAATCTTAGGAGTCATCGGCTCATCCAGAAGTATATGCCGTGGAGAGATGTGGTAATGCCGGACCCCTTTCTGATGGAGATATGCAAGACCTTGGGCAATCTGGGTAGCAAACAAAATCATCGTGTCTTCAGGTATCGGGTGTTCAAGATCAGCAAGGGTTCTACACAGACCTGAAGAACAGGGTATCCCTGATGCATACTCTAACTCGAGAAAGAGAGTCGGGTTGTATTCTGCCCGATACATTCTAAGAACATTTGGATGTTTCAACTGGTACAATACAGATATTTCAGTGAAGAGAGAGGAGCCCACAACTACACCCTCATGAGCAATCTTTAATACACGAAGATCTCCGGTATCATTTCTGATTACCAGGATGATGGAGGCAAATGCATCCTTTCCGAGCAGACGGATCGGGGTGTACCGATCATTCAGGAGATCGGGAAATCCAGGGATCTTGGGTTTTTCAGCATATTTTTTCTTTTCTGCTTCACGTTTCTCCTTTTTGGTAGATATTTGCTTTAGGAGCTCAAGTGCCTCCTGATTATCAGGATCTATTACTACTGCCTCCTTTAACATCGCTTCAGCCTCTTCCTCAAGGCCCCAGCGAAGGAGAATTTCTGCCTGTTTTATTAACGGATCGGCAGAGCCCGGCTGCATTTTCCTGAAAAGGTTAAAGTATTCATATGCCTTTTCAGCGACGCCCCTGGCAAGAAGAGCAATACCCTTGTTGTAGGGTATCTGCATATATCGGTAGAACTCCTGTCCTTTCTGGGAGATGACTTTAAGTGAGAGAGTCATCTCGTACTCGTTGGTAAAGGGCTCTGTTAAATCGACAGAGAGTGGCATTGAGGTTCCCGGCCCTATCAGGAGTCCTTCAACTGATAACGGATCAGTTGAATGATTCATGGCAGAGATATGGGCTACTGCTGATCCCGTTTTTATATCAAGATGATCCAGTTTTACTCCAAGTGATGTTTGCGATTCTTCCTCCACTGCAGAAATTAGGCCTCCACCAGGCCCACCTTCAGCATCTTCAGGCCGGTTCTTATCAAGCATGTCACGGGAAAATTTCCTGACATTCTTCATCTTGCCTACACCAACATCAACGATCTTCGGACCAGCATCAGATCCAGAGCCTTGATCTGATGTGACCTGTTGGAAGAGGTGATGCTTATGGTGATATTCATCAAGCAGATCCTTCTCCTCCATAGTAGAGGCACCGTCGAGAGATCTCTTCGTTCCCTTTTTCTCAAGATTCTCTTTAGCTTCAGACTCTTTCTCTCTTCGAAGCCTGACACTATGAATCATCAACACGATACAGCCTAGCACGAAGGCTAATACAATGACAACCAATGGAATATTGGCCTCAAAATACTCAAACAGTGTCCCGTTGGAGACCACGTCTATCTTCTTGAAGTTAACAGTCGGTTCCTGAGTAATATTTTCTATGAAAACACGGGATATCGTGCTTTTTTCTACCGAGACACTGATCGTTTTGTCATAACCCTCACTACGGATTGTCACAACATATGAACCGGGTCTCAGATCAGGGATGATACAGGGAGTAGATCCCATCGGCTGATCTCCAAGAAGCACAGAGAACTCCTGCCTGGCACTATCTACAAATATTGAACCATTCAAGGGGGAAGAGACACCATCTGTCGGGACAATGGTAATTTTTTTGGTCCATACTTCTGTTACCCGTTGGTCTCCCTGGGCAGTACGGAAAACAACATAAAAAGAAAGAAAATACTCTCCCGCAACTCCCACCGGGAGGACTGATACGGCAAATGTGACCTCTTTACCAGGGGACACGGATGAGCCATCAGGAAGATCAACATAGGATGGCATTGCAACCACCTCTGTCAGGTTTCCACCGTACACCATCCCAACACGGTGATTCTTCCTCTCCCAAGTCACAAGCCCGGTATTTCTGAATGTGATGAGAACAGGATATGAACGACCTGGTATCAACCGGTCAGGAATCGTATCCTTGACATATGAAAGCCCAAATCCGACATTATATGCACCTGAATCTTCCTCCTGACCAAAAACAGACGGGACCAGAATCAGGAGACAGACCAGTACCAACAAGACAAAGGTCGGGATCCGGGACATATTATCCTAATGAATCAGATCCACATGAAAAGATATCTACATATCGGTTTATCTAAGCAGAAGGCATATTCAGGAGGCAGTTATAGCATCAAGATCTGCAAGGAACTCATCAACCAGTGCATATCTCTTTTTTTTATCCATTGCCAGCATTCGGGAGAGGATATTGTCATAGCGGGAAAATTCACTTCTGAATTTAGAGGGAAGAATCAGAGGGTTCTCACCGGATTCATCCCACTTGACCGAAGCACGGTCAGCAGCCTGCCGGGAATACGGGAGAGCACCGGTGAGGAGTTCATAAAAAATCACACCAAGTTGATAGATGTCAGTCTTTCTTCCCGGGTTTCCATAGAAAGCCTCATCCTTCTGTTCAGGTGCCAGATATGCTGCTGTTGCCTTACTGGTATCAGATTCCGGAACCGAGAAACCAAGCTCATTCTTACCCCTGGCATACCCTGAAATCTTTGCCTGCATCTTCGGGGTAAGAAGAATATCACCGGTCTGCAGGTGGTAATGCCTGATTCCAAGGCTGTGTGTGTACTTAAGGCCGTTTGCAACGTCCCGGATCAATGAGACAGCATACTTCTCACGTATTGGTTTGGGGAGTGCGGAGAGAGAGGTAAGAGAGCCTCCCCTGTACCTGATACCATCTAAGAATTCAAGATCCAGAAAGGTCAGATCATCGTCAAACTCGGCTGTATACAACCTGACAATATTTGGATGCCTGATGTTTCTCCATACTGATGCCTCCTTACGCAGGATCTCACTGCCGGCTTGCTTTATGTGAGAGATCTTCAGGGCACGGATACTCCCGTTATCCTTTTTCAGTACCTTAAATACCCGTGCATAGGGGTCATCCCCTGCCACCCCGAGAGGCTCATACCGGTCTTTCAAACCTGGCGGAAAGCCAAACGGGTTGTCCACATCCTGATACTTCTGATCAACATCAGCGACCTTGCGTTCTTCTCCCTCTTCCCCTCTCAGATTCTTTTTTCCTCTCTTTTCATCACCATAGCCGGGTTTCTTGTCTTTGAG
>QKDV01000140.1 GCA_003251955.1 Methanospirillum hungatei | reverse complement strand
CTTCTTTCTCGTACTCTTCCTGCATCTTCAGGGCATTCTGCTGATGCTCCGGTGTCTCCCAGTAATAGTATTTCTCGATCTGCATGAGTTTGATCCACCGGTTGGTGATCTCCTCAATAAAATTATATATTGTTGGGTATGTCTCTGCCCGGGGATTTTCACAGGTCTGGGCAACCTTCATCTCCTTTGTAATATTCACCATTGCATCCCCGACAAGTTTTGTCTGGTACCAGGGATTCTTCTGCCACCGGTGAGTAAGCATCTCCATGAGATTAAGATTCTTGAACTTTTTCATCTCAGGAATATTGATCATTGGGTTGAGTTTCATCTCACTCATTACTTCACCAAGCAGCAGATCACGGCCATAATACATACCGTTGTGCATGACGAAGTACCGCCTGGGAATGAAATCCTTGAACGATACGAGATCATGCATGTCACGCATGCTTTCCTTCATCAGGAAATAAACCTGCGCATTTCGCATCACCGGACAGAGTTTGGAGACCACGATGTTTGCCATTAATGTCCATGGAAGTTCAGTCAGCGTCTCATGGAAGAGCATATACAGGTAAAACATCAGTTTTTTCTTGATCCAGAAATCAAGGTGCCGGGTTTTCTCGTCTTTTAGGACATCAAGATAGATCTGTTCCATCCCGAGGGTTGCAGATTTACCATCAAAGGACAGAACGCGGTAACCCGAGTTTTTTGCTGCGATACCTTTAAGAAGAAGTTTTATTGCATTCTGGGCAATGACGAAATCCTTGAGCATTCCAATCTGTTGGTTTGAAAAGACAATGACATTGCGCCCGGATTGATATGAATATTGATCAAGTAAAAGCCCTTTCTTTGGAGCATCCTGTTTCCGTTGAAGATGTATCCTGGTATCTAGTTGCTCCTCTACATGATCAAGAAGTGACTGAAGTGAAGAAGAAATCTCGTATTTATTTTCCATGAGCTTAAATTGATCTTGACAATGCTATTATTTATATGAATTTCTTTTAGTTTCATTCACCCCTATTGAGATGGTTTCCTCTGAGTGATAAAAATCCCAAAATATATCTGCATCGCCAAAACTCCCCCCCAAACAGAATTTAATTTAACTTTTAAGCGATATATCTCACAGAATTCCACGATTTTATAAGTATAATCTCACTCCCTATATTCTAAATACTCCTGGGACAAGTATCATATACGCGAATCAGGTGAACTGATGGCTGAAAATACCACCAAAAAGCTCCTGAGCAAACGGGATGAACTCCTCAATAAGGCAGATGCGCTGGCGCTTGAGGCTGATCAACTCTCGTATCAGGGTAAATATGAAGAGGCAGTGGAACGGTATGATCAGGCTCTTGCCATATATCCGTCAAACCCCGACCTTTGGGCATTCAAGGCGATCACCCTCTCCGGTGGTCTTGGAAGAAATGAAGAAGCATATGAATGCTGGGAACGTGCAAAGAAATTGGATCATGTGCTTGCTGATGCAATCGCAGTGACAGGATCAGAAGTCGCTACTGTTCAGGAGAAAGATCTTACGGACTTCAAAGGAAGTACAGCAGAGCGGATCAGAAACCTTGTCAAACAGCAGGCGATGGACAAGAAAAAGAGATAATATTTTTTTTGTAATTTTAATCTGAAACCGGAATCCCTTTTTCTATTGCTTCAATATGATCCTCGGTTCTGATTTGAACCCGCCGAACCGCTGTCTGCTCAGCAACATCCCGGATTGCTTCAAGCAGATGAACTGATTCTTCAAGATAACTAAGGATATCGGCAGCATAGATCTCTATCCCATACTCATCAAGAAGATATTCACTGATCTGTCGGTGATCAAGTCCGGATTCCCTAAGTTCAATTATCTCGATAGCAAACTTGCGCTCCGGGCAACCACAGTTTGGACTCTCCCTGCACTTGCAGTTTACAAAAGCCTTAATAAAGGCCACAATTTGTTCACGGGTGGGCCGATCAAAAGCATCGTACGGGATTGAGAATAATGTCTCGATCACCGCACCATGAAAAGCTCCTTCGGGCAACCGGTATCCTGCCAGTCGCCCGAGTTGCCTGTGATACCTTAGTCGTGCCCGTGCCGCAATCACGAAGTTTCGCCTGCTTCCTCGTCAAAGTTTTTCAGGGTTGCAAGTGCCTCATTGATCGTCTCAACCTCGATCAGCCACTCGTCAAACATGCCGGGATCATCACTCTCCTTGATATAACGGCCGCAGCATGATTTCCCATTTATCACATTTGCACCGATGGTAGCAGCCACATCAAGAATCTCCTCCATCTGCTCTTCGTCAATTGACTTCCCCTTCTTGATTAGCGCTTTGATATCCTCATCAAATCCGCCTTCCAGGAATTTCTTTGATGCTGCAAAGAGCACGAGCATTGAAAACTGGAGCGATGCAATAACCTCTTCGAGATCACCTTCAACTGACTGGTTCAGTACGATCTGTTCCACGTCACTGATCCGTTGGAGTGTTTCTTCTTTTGAAAAACGGTTGTTTTGGAAGAGTTTGATGATCTTTAATACCTCGATACATATATCCTGATTAAAACTGGAGAGCATCTGGAACCCTTCAGGCATATCCTCGTCGTCAGTGCCTCCCTCGAAATCGGCCTCGCTGAGTGCTTTGATCCAATTCTCCCAGCGCTCCTGGCTGTAGAATATATAAAAGAGCTTCAGCGGCGCTTCATCCTGAGCAGAGGCAGCGTCCTTCTTCTTTTTTGGAGCCATTACGTACACCTAACTGTCTGATCGTATAGTCTTTGTTCCTGTTCCAAAGATCTGACCATCTTCTTTACCTTTGGGATTATTATCCTTTTCATGGTACGAAGCACCTTTCACCCGCAGCGCTAATGTATGAGCATCCAATGGAGAATAAAAAACCTGGCGCCGTTATGATCCGCTTCGGTGAACTATTTCTGAAGAGTGAGCCGGTGCGGCGACAGTTCATGAAGGTACTCATTAGCAATATCAAGTCTGCACTAACCAGTCATGAGATTGAATATACCATTGAGGACAATAGAAGTCGGATTCTGGTCCGTTCTGAAACACCTGAAGCGTTGATTCCTCTACTTAGTCATATCTTTGGAGTCGTGGACATTGCCCCTGCTATTCTGACTGAACCATCACTCCCTGCTCTCTGTAACGCAGCTGGGGAACTTGCATCTTTGAACCTGAAACCCGGTATGAGTTTTGCCATCAGGGCGAGGCGTGATCAGGTACCAGGTTTTACAAGCCAACAGCTCGGTGCTGAAGCAGGTGGAGCAGTACTTGACGTAGTCCCAGGAGCCAGAGTAGACCTCACCCATCCTGAATATGAAATCTACCTTGAAGCCCGGAAAGAGGGGGGAATAGCCTATGACCTCCGGATACCCGGGCCTGGGGGCCTGCCTTATGGTACCCAGGGTTCTGTCCTATCTCTTCTATCTGCAGGGATTGATTCTCCGGTTGCATCCTGGATGATGATGAAGCGTGGTGTGAAGGTACATTTTCTCTATATCGACACCGGGATCTGGGCAGGTTCTGACTGTCTCAATAATGTTCTACGTAACCTGGCTGCACTCTCATCATGGGTGCCGGGAATCCGTCTTTCACTGAATATTGTCCATGCGCAGCCGTTTTTTGATCTTCTCATGAATGAGTGTGAACCACGATACCGGTGTGTTTTGTGCAAACGAGGTATGCTTACGATCGCTGAAGCATATGCAGAAAAACAGAAGTTTCATGCAATTGTTACCGGTGACAACCTTGGTCAGGTGGCAACCCAGACATTGCAGAATATTGTCACAATCTCTTCATCAGTCACCATTCCTATCCTCCGTCCGCTTATCGGATATGACAAAGAGGAGATCATCTCTCTTGCCCGGAAGATAGGGTCTTATACTAATGAACCTGGTGATACCTCATGCAGGGTAGTCCCGCCAAAACCTGCAACAGCAGCAGATCAGTTGGTCATACAAGAATTGGAAGAGAGGTTGGGAATAGAAATGGGTAATCACGCTTTAATCAATTTAGTTAAAAAAGTCACCGTACTAAACGGGATAATAAATAACGAAGAGAAAGATTCTGAAAAATAGATTGCCTGGTTAAGCAAGATTCAGGTATCTGCCACCTCCAGGCCCGCCTCTTTTGCAATCTCTACAAACATATCTCCGACATATTGTGCCTGCCCGTCTGTGAGACCATATGGGTTGAACTTCCAGACCTTTGTCGACCCTGCAATGATCCCGGTTATACCCCTCTCACGAAGGGCACTGATCAGGAAGAACCCTTTTTTCTTGTGGGTCTTGGCAACCTTGTCAAAGGAATCGGTTGTGTTCATCCTGGTAAGAGGATGCTTTCTTGGGTACTCACTCATAACCCGGGTTCCATCGATCGAACAGAGGGTATCTACGATCTTGTTACACCTCATCAGGTGTTGATCATATTGCTTCACCCTTTCTTTCACATGAGGGAATGAGGCCATCATACCGACAGAAGTTACACCCATCAGTGTGCATCCCATCATTTCTACCTCCTTCACCCCGAAGGTTCTGCCAGTGATGTCTCCTTTTGCCTTCGTGGTTCTGAAAAGTGTATCAGCATATTCTGAAGTTGTGGCAAGCATACCCGAAGGCGCCGGTGCTGCCATGCTCTTGTGGCCTGAACCCACGAGGAAGTCAGCCCCAGCCTTCTTCCCATCCACTGGCATGATCCCTACTGTGTATGCACCATTACATAGAACTGGCACATCATACTGGTGAGCCACCCTGGCAATCTCCTGCACCGGATGCAGGTTGCCATACTGGTAATCAACCTCTTCAACAAACAAGAGAACCGGTGGCTTCCCTTCTAACCGGGTGACATCCTCGATTCGGGCAGCCACTGCATCGGCTGTGATGATCTGTTTTTCGTCCGGTGGTACCTCATGAGGTATACCTCCTGTCTGCTCAACAGAGAGAAATTCGGTATAATGAGAGAAAGCAGTCAGGAGTACCGGGTCTCCTTTGTTCACAACAGTATCTGCAACTGCCTGAAATCCACGCCTGGCCCCGGGAACCAGTCTGGCAACGTCCATGTTGACAAATTCAGCCAAGTCCTCGTGAAACTTGGCAAGCGGTGGCTTTTTGATACAATCGAGCCTGAAAGGTTTCTCACAGTTATCGCATACCGAGTATCCGTCTCCATATGCGAGGACGGCTTTCATGGCATCAACAGTCAGCCGTCCACCTGCCTGAATGGGATCAAGGTTGATGAAGAGTTCCTCAACAAGTCTTGTATCAATTCCTTCCCCGCAGTTCATGATACCAGTTCCTCTTTTAGAATACTGATCTGTTTCTCAAGTTTTTCGAGAGTTTTTGTTGTCTTAACCTTCTGCTCTGTCGATAACGAATGGAGTGGGGCGGTCTCCCGAAGCATTCCTCTTATCTCACAAAGCAGGAACAACCCCTGAAATACTGCTTCTGCTGCTCTTCTAGACATGGTAGTATTCGGGCGACAGCCCCCTCACGTGGATATGTATTTTGATGGGTGTTGATATCTATCTGTTCTCTTCTTAGGATAGAATCCATATGCTCTTATCAGGGCGACTCTATCTCAGTATCATATGACCGGTGGCAGGATGCTGGATAACAGGCTTGTCGGCAACAATGTTCTTCATTACATATTCAGGACATCTGCCGGCTCCCCTATGAGTATTGGGGATCTTGTGGTTGTTGATGATCAACAGAATCGGGCACGATTTTTTGCACGGATAACCGGAATCGGTCATGGTGAACAGTCCGTGACTGGAGACTCAGGTGACGATACCTCGCTTGTGATGACAGCCTATCCGATTGGGTGCATAGGTGTCGATGAAATCTTCAGACGGCCAAGGATTATGCCGACACGATATTCTCATGTCAGGACACTTGCACCTGAAGATATTACATATCTGAACCGGTTTATGGGTGAGATCGAGGTGGGACTCGTGGTCAGCGGGCAACGGCCAATTCCTGAACTACCTGTACGAATCCCTGCCCGTGTTCTCTCACAACATATGGGCGTTTTTGCCACGACCGGTATGGGAAAAAGCAACTTCATGAAGGTCTTCTGTGCCTCGGCAATCTCGGCACGACTGTTTGGTCTCCTCATCATTGATCCACATGGAGAATATGCGGCAGGAATGAGTTCTGATTTTGAGAGCCGGGGATTACTTCACCATCACGATGCAGATACTGGGCTCTCTGTATATTCTATTCAGGATGAGGTTATCAGAACCGAACTCGATATGAAGCAGCTTCTGATCAGCCATGATGACATGGATATCACTGACTTGACCCTTCTTTTTGATCTCCTCCCTACAGAACGCGAAGTCATGAACCTTCTCACACCGTTCCCGGGTAGTGATATCGTTGATTTCTTCATGAATGAGAATGTGGAATCACTTCCTTCTCACGTCAAAACAACTGCATACATCGGTGATCACCAGGATATCGCGCAGCGTGTCAGAAGTGCAAATCCCGACGCACTACGTGTTGTACAGCGTCAGGTCCAAACTCTTGTGGATATCTCCTCTGCATTTTTACACAAAACAAGTTCATCAGTTCCAGAAATCATTGAAGACCTTCTGGCAGACAAGGTTGTGTTGATTGATATTCCACGTATGAGTGAGGTGGCTGAACTCTTTCTCCTGTCTGTAATTTCTCGTGCGGTCCTGCATAAATACAAAAAAATCGTTCAATCAGGACGTGCCGGAGAGGATGAACCACACAGAGTTCTTCTGTC
>QKDV01000105.1 GCA_003251955.1 Methanospirillum hungatei | reverse complement strand
GCCTCCCTGATCTCCTCGATAGCTCCAGAGAGTCCGCCAACATCCCGCCACTTGAGATGAGATACCTCAAGCATGACCTCACGCATACCAGACGGGGTGATCTCACGAAGGGCCTGCTTGAAGTCCTTATAGTTGACAACCATCTTCTCAAGGATCTCCTGGGGAATCTCCTCCTCGTCGAGATCAATATCAGGCAGATACCGTCTGAGAGCACGAATTGCAGCCTCACGTGCAAGGGCAGCAAGGTCAGCACCGGTGTAGCCGTGTGTCCGGGCCGAGAGTTCTGAAAGATTCACATCCTCGGCCAGAGGCATTCCCCTGGTGTGAATCATGAGGATGTCATTGCGATCCGGTTCAGCAGGAACACCAATCTCAATCTCCCTGTCAAACCGTCCTGGACGTCTTAGTGCGGGATCGATCGCATCAAGCCGATTCGTGGCCCCGATCACGATAACTTCGCCCCTTTCCTCGAGCCCGTCCATCATAGTAAGAAGCTGGGCGACAACCCGACGCTCAACTTCACCTGTAACCTCCTCACGTTTCGGCGTTATGGAATCAAGTTCGTCGATGAAGATGATGGCAGGTGCATTCTCCTCTGCCTCATCAAAGACCTCCCTGAGCCGCTGTTCACTCTCTCCGTAGTACTTGGATATCACTTCAGGGCCTGCAATCGGGATGAAATGAGCACCGGACTCGTTTGCAACAGCCTTGGCAATGAGGGTTTTGCCAGTTCCCGGAGGCCCGTAGAGCAGAACTCCTTTCGGAGGCTCGATTCCAAGTCTGCGGAATAGTTCAGGGTGACGCATCGGAAGTTCAATAGTCTCTCTAAGGCGCTGAAGTTCCTCCCGAAGCCCGCCAATATCTTCATATGTAATCTGACTTATTCCATCAAAACCGCTAACTGGTTTATCAGAGAGGATTACTTCGGTCTTCTGTGAGATGATGACGGCCTCTTTAGGCTCTACCTCGATAACCTTGTACGAAACCATTTGAGGCTGGATAAATGGTAGCCCAATAGGGACAGGGACCGAATCTCCAAGAGCAATCGGGAAGTCGATAAGGTTATGATGAATCGTTGTCGGATCGGCAGGTGGAATATTTCTCGGGAGATCTTCAGGCGGAGCCAGGACCACTACTGTTGCAGAGATCACCTCCTCAACTTTGGAGACCTTCACCGTGTCGCCGATGGATACATTTGCATTGGTCCGGGTAAAATTATCAATTCGGATTTTATTCTGGTTCCAGTCATTGAGCTGAGCCCTCCAGACCTTGGCAACGGTGGGGGACTTCCCAAATATCTGGATGATATCACCGGGAGAGAGTCTGAGCTGGAGCATAGTCTCAGGATCAAGACGGGCTTTCCCTCCTCCCTGATCACCGGGATATGCACTGTCAACTTTAAGATATGATTCCACCATTATTACCTAACAATCATATATCCGGGGATTTATAAGTATAGCAAATCATGAGAATTCTCGCGATCGACCCGTTTCACGGGGCTGCAGGCGATATGTTCCTCGGTGCTCTTCTGGATCTCGGGGCTGACCGTGACGCGGTGATCCGGGTAATGGCTTCAGTGGTTGCATCCCCTACAATTGAGGTGGTTTCGCGGGCAGGCATCCAGGCCATAAAGATACATACTCATGCAGGTCCTGCATCACGGACTTTAAGCGAGGTCATAGACAGGGTAAGATCATCATCTGCTCCTGCATCTGTAATTGTCAGGGCTGAAGCAGTATTTCAGCGGATCGCTTCAGCAGAACAAACAATTCATGGGAGATTGGAGCATTTTCATGAGGTCGGGGCCGATGATGCAATCGCGGATGTTCTTGGATCATGCATGGCAATGTACACGTTATCACCTGACGCTGTAACAGTGTTTCCTATTGCAACCGGGTCAGGAACTGTGAAGATGGCACATGGCTTATACCCGGTCCCTGCCCCAGCCACAGCAGCCATACTTACTGCCGGTGGGCTTCAGGTGACTCTCGGAGGAGGCACCGGTGAACTCTGTACTCCGACAGGTGCTGCACTGCTTGCCGAGTTCTGTACAGAGCAGACACTTTCATATACGGCAGGCAGGCTGGATGCAACCGGATATGGTGCCGGTGATCGGGATGATCCTCATATTCCAAACGTTCTGAGGATGATGCTCCTCACCACACCTGATATGATTGCAGATGATGAGGTGGACATTCTCGAAACCAATGTCGATGATGTCACGGGAGAGGTGATAGGGTATCTCCTTGAGAAACTCATGAAAGCAGGGGCAAGGGATGCAAGTGCCACTCCCCTGACAATGAAGAAAGGAAGACCTGGTCACCTAATCAGGGTAATCTGCAAACCGGATAATTCAAAAGACCTATCAATACTTATTGCACGTGAGACAGGGACGCTTGGAATACGGTGTATCCCTGCAGTTCACAGGTTTATCGCTGATCGCAGAATCGAAGAGATCGAGTGTATTATAAACGGAAATACAGGTAGATTTCCGGTAAAGTATGGAATATTGGAAGGCTCATGTTTCACCCTGAAGGCAGAGTACGAGTCGGTATGCAATTTTGCCAGGGAGCATACCATTCCGGTTGCCCGGGTGATGCGCGAAGTTGAGGAGGCCGCATGGGAGAAGGTACACCAGAAGCAGGACTGCCGGCAGTAAACCGGTATTATGAATCAAGCGGATGTACACCACTTGATGATTTGATCGGGGGCGGGTACCCGAAGAAGATGATCACCCAGATATATGGGGAGCCAGGTGGCGGAAAGTCAACATTCTGTCTTATTGCAGCGATATCAGTACTCAAGGCGGGCAGGTGTGTGATCTACGTGGATACAGAGAGTTTCTCTGTAGATCGGTTCACCCAGATTGCAGGCAGCCAGGCTGAAGAACTCTCTGAACGGTTTTACCTGTACGAAGCCGCTGACTTTGACCAGCAGGCATCGATGATCCAGGATGCCGGGCATATCCTTTCCACCCGTGATACCGGGCTCATCGTTATCGACTCTGCAACCGGCCTTTACAGAACAGAACTTGAGCATGGACAGGACTCTCTGCAACGTCTCTCAAGACAGATCGTAGTCCTCCTCGGGTATGCAAAACGATATGACATTCCAATCCTGCTAACCAACCAGGTATATATGGACCCTGCAAAGAACGATTTCGCACCACTTGGAGGAACCAGCCTCTTCCATCTCTCAAAAGTAATTCTCAGGGTTGATCGCATGGAGTCGCTCAGGGGAATCAGGATAGTGAAGCACCATGCCCGACCCGAAGGTGCATGCCTCAATTTCTTCATGGTCCAGGAGGGAATCCAGGTTTCGGGGATTTCCGATAAGACATGCCCAACCCCGGACCCATAACTCATAAATGATCCGATGTCTATCTGATCAACTAATCAGATTATGTCATCAGGATCAGGAGGAGTTCTCTCACGAACTATTTTCATTCTTCATTGAGTACATGGATGGCTGCTATTGTGGTGCTGGCAGTAGTTTGCCCAATCCTTTGTGTAGATGCAGCCGCACCTGTAGAATTTCCACCCGCTTACGGGCCTTATTCAGGAGATTATGTATACATAACCGAACCGGGACGGTATACTCTTGAGCAGAATATTTCACATATTTATCCGGTGGGAATCATCATTGCTGCCCCGTCTGTCATACTTGATGGCCAGGGGCATACCATAGAGCCTACACCTGCAGATTCAACAACTGTGGGTATATGGATAAGCCTGACCGATTTATCAGGAAATCCAGTGACCGGCGTTACAATCAGGAATGTCAGTGTGAATGACGAGGATTATGGTATCTATTCTGAGGGGATCGATTCATCGATCTTTCCATGGGGAGAGGATCACAGTGGCGATACAGATGCACAAACGGCAGCTACGACAACTCGGAATAATATCCTGTCAGGAATCTCGATCAGAACTTGTCATGAGGGAATAACCCTGTCAAACCGGTCAGAGACAAAAATCACTAACAGTATAATAACTGACTGCAGTGGTTCAGGAATCACTGTTCTTGGTAGCAGGGCTGAAATCCGGGAGTCATACATTATGAATAATCTTGAGTCTGGCATCATTATCAGGAGAAGTTCAGGATCCGAGATTGTATCATCGACAATTGAAGGGAACGGGAAGGCAGGAGTATCGCTGGAAGAAGTTAATGGCGTGCAGATTGTAAACAACCGGTTCCATAATACTCAAGACGTAGAAGAGGACGACCAGAGTTATGATGTTGTGATATCTCCACCACTAGATACAGAAGACCTGAGTGACAGGGTATACCCTTATGATGACAGAGAAACCGGTGCTGTGACGAGCCAGCCGACCACGGAATCCGTGGTTCTAAATCTTACACCTGAAGTGACCGTATCTCCGAAGAACACACCGATGCAGGATACAACTCCGCAGACTTTCATTACAGGAATTCATGCAGTCATTTCAGGAGACTCAATACCCGAAAAGATGAAGGCCGGAAGCACATATCCGGTTGAACTCACCTTGGTCAATGACGGGTCTGATGACTGGATATCCCAGTACCACCAGGTAGGGGTCATGGCACTGGAAGATACAGCAGGGTATGGCCCATCGTGGGTTGAGATACCTCAGGGAGTCCAGGTTAAATCAGGACAATCTCAAACCCTTTCCTTCGATATCAGAGCCCCTTCAAAGCCAGGGACATATATCCTCAAATACCAGGCAGCACGTCAGGGTACAGGGGTTCAGGTACTCTTTGGAAGAGCTTATACAAAGACAGTGACCGTTACCTGAATCCACACAGATTCAGGCATTCCGATTTTTATGAATGCAAAACAAAAGACTTACCAGACGTCGTCCATCTCAAGGGTGGCGATCAACTTGTCAGCCTCTTCATCAAGCCCCAATTTGCGCAGACATTCAATTTTTGCATCATACACTTCTGCATGATTGGGCTCTATCCTTATGACCCGGTCGTAACACTTGATCGCTTCCTTGCAGGTATCGACCTTGGCTAATGAATTACCCAGTTCAAACCAACTGTCTGCGTCTTCAGGTTCCTGTTTTAGGATCTGCTTAAAACAGGATATTGCCTCCTTATGCTCTCCCATCTTCTGGAGGCTTATCCCTTTATTGTAGAGTGCATTGATATCTCCTGGAACCAGTTCAATTATTTTATCAAAGCATTCCACTGCATCGGCGTGCTTATCAAGTTCAGCAAGTGCTGACCCTTTGTTGCTTAACGCATGCACATTGGCGGGATCTAGCTCAATTACCATATTGAAGCAGGGAATTGCTTTACTATATCTTCCCATGAAGAAGTAATTGACACCCATATAGAGCCAGTACCTTGGATCCTTGTCGTTAATTCGGAGGGATTGCTCAAAGGAATCAATCGCCTCCTGGTACCGGATCAGGTTCATCATTGCAAGACCCTTCTGGAAGTATGTATCCTCATCTACCGGATCCAGAGAGATGGCCTTTTCATAACACCGAATGGCATCATCAAACTTCTGCATGGCACTAAACTTGTTACCTTCCTCTTTACAGCGTCTTGCTTCCTTTGTGCTGATATCATCACCCATAAGCGGCCTCCTCCCTGAACCAGATACTGAGGGTTATGTGCATTCTGCATTAAAGATATCTATGTGTTTTCCTGATGATGAAACGCTCAATACCAGCCTGGAGAAATAATCCATATGTACGGGTTAGCAGGGAACCGATCAAATGAATCAGAAGTTGATCAGAATATGCATGACAGGCAGGATTTTCTGCTTCTCCTCCTGATGATGCTTCCCCTGCAGGTTATCTACCCGGTTCTTGCAGGAGGTCAGGCAGGACAGATTTCACTTACCTTCTTCTTATCATTCATTCTCATCGCTGGACTCTGGCTTATGAAGGGTTCACGTAGGAGGTTCCTAATGGCAGCAATCCTGGTCCTGGTCTCCCTTGAGCTTATCTGGGTATCACTCTGGCAGGCAGCAGCACCCCTTCTCTCACTTGGAGAGTTCTGTTTTATCCTCTTTTTAATTGTCCTCAGCAGCAGGTATCTGCTCATTTTTATCAGAACAGAACTCCCGGTTCATGATCTCTTGATTGCCGCGACTGCCCTCTTTTTGTTGATTGGGACACTGATAGGTATGAGCCTTTATCTTGTTTCCGGGCTTTACCACGGATCAACCCCAGAAATCCAGACAGATTCTGATCTCCCTGTAGCGTTATCAGATGGGATTGCAATTTTGACGACAAATGGACCCGGAGTTCTCACCAAAGATTCCATGCCTCTCGTAAGGATAGTATCATCCCTTGGGATGATAGGTGGGATACTGTTGATTGCGCTCCTAATCGGAAAAATTGGAATTCAACTAAAAAAATTGAGAGGTATATCTGATTAGAGGATGAGCATACCGGTGAAGACTACGTCTGCCGGACCTTTCATGGTTGCTCCATCTGTAAGGGTTATTGTTAGTGGTCCTCCTTGGGTTTCTACCTCTACAACAGCCCCGGTCCTTCCAAGCCGGTGGGCAATTGCCGCAGATGCCGTTGCTCCGGTCCCACAGGAGAGTGTCTCCCATTCCACACCACGCTCAAAGGTGCGAATCCTGACGGAGTTCTGATCGATTACCTCAACAAAATTCACATTCGCTCCTTTCGGGAAGAACTGACTGTTCCTGATTGAAGGGGCCTGCTGGCAGACATCAAGTGAATCAAGATCTTTTACAAAAACCACTGCATGCGGAACACCGGTGTTCACGGCATAGACCTCATATCCATTGATGATCTCATGGAACTCCC
>QKDV01000054.1 GCA_003251955.1 Methanospirillum hungatei | reverse complement strand
AACATCCCTTATGACTCTTCTTGCAGGCGAAGAGGAAGGATACCGGTTTATTAATACAGATAGAAAATATGCTTATGTCATACTGACAAAGCAGCAGATCACCAGATGCTCATACCGGGTTCCCAGAAAAACCAGGATGGTTCGACTATCACACCTGGAAAAATTCGAGGGGCGTAATATCTCAGTTGCCGGTGCCCGTATGTCTGAGGATATTGGGACCCGTGGTATGCATATATTCAAATTTTGTGATGGAACCTGTAAAGATCCTACCTATCTGGTACTTTCAGCCAGGAACCGGAGACCCAGCCATGCACCACTTTTTAGTTCAGGATATGGTGACCCTTTGACCATTTCCGGGGTGCAGGTCCGCCGTCATAAGGAGCATAAAGCATGGAATCTGATAATAAATCAGGACTCACGAATTGAGCTTGCTGTCTCCTTGAAGAAAGAAATTGACTCCAATCCCCCTGTAGATAATCCGAATATAAATCATAAAAATTCTGATTCAAATTTCAATTTATATTCAGATAAATTAGATAAATCTTCACACTCATCAAAGGCAATAAGGAACCGGAATTCCAAATCGATAGGTAAAATTGGAGATGGAAGAAAAAACCATACACCTCGCGGTAAAAAAGTGAACTCAGATCAGAAGTGAGTAAAAATAGTTTTAATGTGTAGTGCACCTAATTTTTTGTACATGCGGGGTTGTGGATGTCTGACGAGGATCCTATAAAGATACTTAAGGTCCGATTTGCCAAAGGGGAGATAACTACTTCCCAATATGAGGAGATGCTCTCATATCTTCTTGATGATGTATCAGCGACACAAAAAAACCCTGTAGCAGAGACACCAGAGTTAAGTCAGGATCCTGTTATTAGTGAATCACTTGTAACAACATCCGAGACATGTATTCCTGATTCTGAAGACAGTACAGAAATACCAGTATCAGGAGATGAACAGGCTGATCTTGATTATGACTCTGATGAGCCGATAGGTGACGATCCCATCACCGATGAAAACTATCATTCTCACCTCACATCAGATAATTCATCACAAGCTGACAATAATGAATCTCAACAGGGAACCAGCCAGCTTCCTGAAAGCCAATACCTCGCCGATGCCACCCTTTCAGCAGGAATAGTTGATGAAAACCGAATTCTTGAAGAACAGATAGAAGAACTTGACATAGGAGAGGAGGCAGAAGATGGTGCACAGGGTGATGCATCAGCAATACCAGGTGTCTTCCTTTCAGGTCAGGATCTTGGAAATGTCTGTTATGTTACTGCAGTTAACCTTATTCATGCAGGTGAGTATGATAAAGCCCTGCCATTTCTTGAGAAGAGTATAGAGATTGATCCAAACCAGTCTCAGGCCTGGCTATATCGCGGAAGTATCCTGCACAATAAAAAATCGTACGAAGAAGCATTGATCTGTTTTGACAAAGCACTTTCTCTTGATGCTAATCAAATAAAAGCTGCTCTTTTTAAGGGATACTGTCTGTTCAACCTACATCGGGATGAAGAAGCGCTAACAGCCTTTGATCTCGTCATATCACAGGATCGTCGTCATGCCCGTGCATGGCTATTCAAAGGCTACTGCCTACAGAATCTGAAACAATATCGAGAGGCAGCCTCTGCTTTTAACTCGGCAACTGAGCATAACCCGAAAGAGATGGCAGGATGGCTCCATAAAGGGATCTGTCTCTTTGAACTGGATCAACACCCGGATGCTCTCTCTGCATTTGACAAAGTTCTTGAGTTAGATAAAAGAAATCTCTCGGCCTGGCTTTTTAAGATCCGTTCATTTATCAAGATGAACAGATACCAGGAAGCTCTGCAAAGTTCATCAAAGCTAATCGAGATATCACCCCGTGAGATCAGTGCCTGGCTTTCCCGTGCAGACCTTCTTTTAAAACTTAACAAGATCGAAGAAGCCTTGGATGCCACTAAAAAAGCACTTGTGGTTGATAAATGGAGTGCTGATGCCTGGAACCTTCGCGGTCTCTGCTTTCATAAACTAAAACGGTATGAACAGGCCCTTCCCTGCTATGAAAATGCCCTTAAACTGAATCCACGTCATGCTGAGGCGATGAGAAATCGTGCATCATGCTTCCATAAATTAAAGAGGCATGTAGACGCCCTGCAATACTACGAGGTTGCTATTGAACAGAACCCGGGCAATATTGAGGCATGGTTTAACAGGGGATTGATCCTCCACAAATCCAAACAGTATGATGACGCTTTAACCTCATACGAAAAAGTGATCAATCTGGATAAGTTCAATGTTAAGGCCTATTTCAATAAGGGAAAGATACACCGGGCTCTTGAACAATATTATGAAGCACTTCAGGCTTTTACCCAGGCAACCAATGTTGACCCGCAATTTGCAGCAGCCTGGTTTCACATGGGTCTCATCTACACGGATCTTGTCAGACACAAAGAAGCGATACAGTGCTATGATCGGACACTCAGGCTTGATCCAAAACACGTGGGAGCCCTGCTTAATAAAGGGATCATTCTCGATGATCTAGGTGCAAAACGTGAAGCCTTTGTTTGTTTCCAAAAAGCAACCACCATTGATCCCAGGGTTGCAACAAGTATGAAAGCAAAGGGTAAATTTGCTCACTAAAAAAAAATTATTTTAATTTACGTCCCGACATCCCAGCTGCACATATAGTGTTCCTGATCAGCACTCAGGATGTCTATCCCAAGACCGAGTGAAGCGAGTTTTATTGATGCAACTTCACGGTCGATGCTGTCTGGAACCTCATGAACTCCGGGTTTGAGTTCTGAATGGTGTTCTGCAATAAACCGGGTGCCAAGGGCCTGCAGAGCGAAGGAGAGATCCATTACTTCGATTGGATGACCCATGCCTTTTGGTACAGCCAGGTTTACAAGCCTGCCTTCTGCAAGGAGGTGTATCGTACGACCATTGATCAGGTAACTGTGAATTCCATCACGTTCGGTTATCTTCTCAGCGTGTGAATTCAGCCATGCTCCATCGATCTCAACATTGAAGTGACCGGCATTGGAGAGAATTGCACCATCTTTGAGCAGTTTGAAATGTTCTTCTCTGATGATGTCCTTGTTACCGGTAGTAGTGATGAATATGTCACCAACTTCTGCTGCTTTGCTCATCGGCATAACATGAAATCCTTCCATGTATGCTTCCAGGGCACGACGTGGATCGATCTCGGTTACGATAACCTTTGCACCAAGTCCTGAAGCCTTACGGGCGATACCTCTTCCACAGTATCCAAATCCTGCAACAACCAGCCACTTACCTGCAATGAGGCTGTTCGTGGTTGCCATGATCGCGGTCAGGGCACTTTCTCCGGTTCCATGGACATTATCAAAGAACCGCTTCATCGGGGTATCATTGACAGCGATGACAGGGAACTCGAGCTTTCCCTCTTCTGCCATAGCACGCAGACGGTGAATACCGGTAGTCGTCTCTTCGCATCCACCTATGATCTTTCCAAGGACATCACGCCTTGTTGTGTGCATCCGGTGGATCAGATCCATCCCGTCGTCAATGGTGATGTCAGGTTTTGCATCAAGAACTGCATCCATAGCCTGGTAGTACTCGTCGACCGAGCATCCGCGTTTTGCATAACAGGTGACACCCGGAACTCTGTCTAAAGCCTGGGCCACATCATCCTGAGTTGAGAGTGGATTGCACCCGGTGATAAAGACTTTAGCTCCCCCTGCTGCAAGGGTTTTTACCAGGTTTGCGGTTTTAGCCTCGACATGAAGTGCCATGCCAATGGTCATCCCATCAAAAGGCTTATCTTTTTTAAACCGTTCTGCAATGGTGCCAAGGACCGGCATATACTGCCGTGCCCATTCAATCTTTAGATCTCCTGAGTCCATGATATCGTCCATAAAACATTCTGATCCGGTTGCAGATTGCCCGCGTCCCAGACAGAAGTTTCAAATCTTGGGAGTAATAAGGACGTCAGCACTATTAAATGAATCAGATATAGGAGCATAACCCTCTTCAGGTTAGCCAGAGGAGATCTCAGGTATGGTACTTACCCGCCGCATCATACCATGCCTGGATATTAAAGATGGTCGTGTAGTGAAAGGGACGAACTTTTTGGGCCTGCGCGATGCCGGCGACCCTGTTGAACTTGCCGAAAGGTACAACGAACAGGGTGCGGATGAAGTGGTATTCCTCGATATAACGGCATCAAAAGAGAAGAGAGGAATGATCATTGATGTGATCAGCCGTGCTGCAGACCGCCTTTTTCTTCCTCTAACCGTCGGTGGCGGAATCAGATCACTCGATGATATTAAAAGAACGCTGCGTGCAGGGGCAGACAAGGTGAGCATGAATACGAGCGCTGTTGAAGATCCCTCACTCATTGAACAGGGAGCCAGGGCCTTTGGAACCCAGTGCATCGTGGTTGCCATTGATGTCAGACGAAATATGACAGAAAACCCGGATGCTTCCCAGGTTATACTTAAAGACGGTACCTCATGCTGGTATGAGGTTGTCACTTACGGAGGATCAAAGCCAACCGGAATTGATGCAATAAAGTGGGCAAAGGAAGCAGAAGACCGGGGTGCAGGGGAGATTCTTCTGACCTCAATGGAAACAGACGGAACAAAAGATGGGTTCGATATTCCAATCACATCCCGGATATCAGATGCTGTAGGAATACCAGTCATCGCATCCGGAGGAGTCGGGAATCTGGAACATTTTTATGATGGATTTGTTTATGGGAAAGCAGATGCAGCACTTGCGGCAAGTGTCTTCCACTACGGGGAATTGACAGTATCAGAAGTGAAAGATTATCTCATCTCCAGAAACCTTCCGATAAGACCTCCTCTGAAACGATAAATTATTTTTTTCTTTTGCCAACGGTTGCCATATAGATGCAGAATTGTTCTTTTCCATCGATAGCAAGGGCACAGTTTATCTCATCATCCCGGTACGAACCAATGGCACAGGTTCCACAACCAAGAGCAGTTGCGATAAGATAGAGATTCTGACATACATGACCGGCCTCAATGAACAGGTATCGCCAGCCTCGTGATCCGAATTTCCAGAGGATTCGGTCAGGCACTGCTATCCAGAGAAATGTAATCGCTGCTTTCTGCACTAGTTCCGGTCTTCTACAGGCAGCAGCGATCGCCTCACCGCCTCCGATATGACAGGTTTCCCGGACCAGCGCGTGGTCAAGTGGAAGATATCGGTAAATTCCGGCTTCAATGCCTTCAACCCGGTTTACTACGATGTATGTCTCAAACGGGTGCAGAGCACCTGCTGAAGGAGCATTACGAAAATGGGGAGCTCCTCCGGATTCACTTACTCCCTGGGTATAATGGAGCATCATCGAGAGTTCCCACTTCATGACAGGTCCATCGGAGTAGTCCCTTACCGTTCTCCGCATTCCCATGGTATCACACAAAAGCACAGGATCCATCGTAATTTCGGATACTTTTGGAAGGACAATCAGGTTCTGTGATGGTTCACATGTTCCACAGACCTTCAGATTCCCGGTTTCGGTTTCCGATGATGGTACTGACTCCTGCAGACGGGTCTGATCAAGAAAAGAGCTTCCAGTATACCACGCCGGTGTCTCCATATATAGCAATAGCCACACCAGCTACTTGAATCGTTCTCAACATTAGTATTGAGTGGGAGGAGTAAGCCCCCTTCTGTTCATTGCGGCATTCAGCTTAGCGCCGAACCCGGGCAGACACCGGGCTGTCTGTATGCCCTGTTCCGGCTTGCACCCGCAGGGATTCACCGTTCCATCGACTCCTGCTCTTCGATGCTCTGCAGTTTGGTTCTGCATCATGGCTCAGAGCAGGCCGTGTCGTTTCTGTGCCATAGCCATGACTCTCGCCATCCCCGAGTGAACGAGGCTGCGTACCCGGTTGGTGGGGGGACTTTCCTCAGCTGCCAGTATGAAGATCATACAGGCTACCGTCAGCCGCACTCTCCCTCTCACCTTATGGGTTATCAGTAATTGTTGAAGAAGCTGACCAAAAAAAGGGATCAAAAATTATTCTATAGTGAGATAGATAGCAGCCTTGGCAGTATCCGGAGTTTGATCCTGTTTCCCGTAGAAATAGGTCACTTCATCACCGGAGTTGATTTTTTTAACATTAAGTCCGTCGGAATCTGGATTTGTATAAGACTGGAGTGTGAGATCATTCACCTGTACAAACCAGGCTTCGTCGCCATACTGGTAATCTTCAATTCCATCGATAGCCAGAATATTTCCCTTCCTCATCCCCCTGTCATTAATGCTCAGGACAGATATCTTTCCATCATTCACGAGGTACTGGAGCAGCCCGAGCGGGGTATCAGCCCCAATATCATAATCCATTTCAGAAGTTGCGGTGACATTCACATCACCTGATGGAAGATTAATCGAACCATCATAGAGAACATGCTGACCAGACTTACTTATAGCAGCGGAAGGGGTCGGTTCTTCAGTAGAAGTTTCCTCAGTCTCCTCTGTGTCGACCGAGTCAGAATTCTCTTCTGATGATTCTTCACTATCTCCATATACTGGCTGATTTGAATCTTTAATTTTAGAGGACGAAGTTGATTCAGAAGTAATGGCTGAATTTTCATCACTGCCCTCATACACAGGCTGGTTGGGATCTTTTGTAGAGGAAGGTGTTGATTCGGTTGTTACTCCAGAACTCTCCTCACCATCTCCATAAACTGGTTGGTTGGGATCTTTAGTGGATGAAGGTGTTGATTCGGTTGTTACTCCAGAACTCTCCTCACTATCCCCATAAACGGGTTGGTTAGGATCTTTTGTGGACGAAGGTGTT
>QKDV01000283.1 GCA_003251955.1 Methanospirillum hungatei | reverse complement strand
ATTTTTGAGAAGCATGCGGGACGTGATTGAGTCTTCGGTTACTAAGATTTTCTTCTGGCTGATTCTCTCATCTGTTATCAGCGATGGTTGGGGCAGATGTGGCATGCCAATTATAGTCGCGGCAAGGTCTTCGCAATTTATGACCGGAATTACAATTCCGTCACCTGTTATGGAGGCGCCACTGATATGTCTTACCCGTCTCAATTGTGGTCCGAGATTTTTTACAACAATCTCCTGAGCACCTTTAACCTCATCAACAAGTAGTCCAAACCTGACTCCGGCGGCTGATGTGACCAGTAAGTGATGGGGTTTTTCATCAGATACACCTGTATCAGGAAGTCCGAGTATCTGGGCCAGGCTGACAACGGCCAATGGGTCCCCATCTGTCTCCACCACAGTCCTGTTCTCAATGGTCTTCAGGTCATCAGGCACAATTCGCATAACCCGTTCAATCGAACGAAGTGGAAGGAAGTACTGATATCGGCAGGATATGACCCCAATTCCCCTGAATGTTGCAAGTGATAATGGCAGGGTAAGTACGAAAGTTGTTCCATTTGAGTCAGATTCAACGCTAACGCTGCCGCCAATCTGCTCGGTCTTCTCAAGCACTATCGCAAGGCCAAGTCCGCGGCCTGATACGGTAGATACAGTTGTGCTTGTTGAAAGTCCTGATCTGAAAATTAGACGGTTGATCTGATCCGGGAGAAGATCATCTGCTTCTTCTTTTGTTATGATTCCTCTGGATATGGCTGTCTTAAGGATAGTACCATGATCAAGTCCTCTACCATCATCCGATATGCGAATTTCCGCCTGGTGTCCCCGCATATGAGAGACTACTATTTTTATCTCGCCCTTGTCTGGTTTTCCTTTTTCTCTTCGGACATCTGGAGACTCGATCCCGTGATCAATACTATTCCTGATAATATGGAGGATAGGATCTTTGAGTTCCTCTAAAATTCTGCGATCAATCTCTATCTCTACACCCGAGAGAGTGACTTCAACTTTTTTTCCGTGTTCCCGTGCCAGATCCCGGGCGGTCCGTGGGTATATCTCAAGAATGGAAGATGCTGGGACGAGTATTACCTGTTTTATTTCATCAATAAGTTCTGTTGTTGCTGAATCAAGGAGATAATGATCTCGTGCTGCAGCCCGGGATATTACTGTGAGTTGACCCTCAAGCATGTGGATAAATCCATGATTATAATCCAGAAATTCTGCTATCCGTTCACATTCTGCAAGAAGAAACCCTGATGCTTCTGCGTCGGTGCGCAGGTGTTCAATATCGGTGGTAATCTGTGTCCATGCCCATCTCCATTCAAGAAAATTCTGGAGTAAATCACGAATAGAATTTGAGCGCTGACTTACAGCCAGTCGGGCACCCATCAGATCATCCGCTCTTGCAAAGAGTGTTTCAAGGCGATCTGATGAGATTTTAATTGTGGGCCCTGTCTTTAAAGATCCTGATGGTTGTGCCTTTTCAGATAAAGAAAGCCCAGTATCGTGATCGGTTTTATTATGTGACTGTTCAATTGGCTGAATTGTGGTATCCGTGAATGGTGGAGGATTATCTCCTGTCTGTTTTGGTTGACGGTCTGCTATTTCCTGGTCTTTGGATCTTTCAAATGTAGGAGAGAAGGGTCCGAAAGAATCCTCTTCAGATACCTTTTGTGAAGAAGGTGGCCGGGGTATTGTGGGTTCTGCTAAAGTGCCTGTGGATATTGCCTTCAGTTTTTTAATTAATTCGGCAGTTTTTACTCCTTTCTCTTGTGCAAGCAGTTGTTCAACGGCATGAAGAACCTCGTGAAAAAGGTCAAATGAATCTGGTGAAAGGGTGAGAGTTCCCTTTTTCACCAATGAGAAAACACTCTCCTGCTGTTGGCAAAGCGTCTCTATTTCTCTGAGGCCTACGGCACGTGCAGCCCCTTTCAAGCTATGGGTCTCTCTGAAGACCTGTTCTATTACTTTATCGTATTGTTCCTGAGGGGTTTCATCCTGCTCAAGTACAAGAAGGCCTGAAGCTATTGCTTCGAGGTGCTCCTGAGCCTCTCCCTTAAAGGTCTCAAGCAGCTGGGCCAGAAATTCGTCTCCACTCAGACCCATCCACCATCACCCCATCAGAGTTTAAAACGTTCGGTGATTTGTTTCAGAGTAATTCCAAGGTCATGGAGATCCTTGGCAGTCTTCTCAACCTGCCTGGTAACTTCGAGGTTATTCTGGGCTGCCATTCTTATGCTCTCCATCGCTGAGGAGATCTGATCCATACCCACAACCTGTTCCTGACTTGAGGCTGTGATCTGAACTGCAGCCTTGACTGCCTCATTGATGTTTTGTGCAAGGGTGGCGATTGCATCACGAGCCTCATTGCTCAGTTTCAATCCGGTGGCAACTGTCTTTGTTCCCTGTTCTGTAGAGATCACAGTTGAACTGATTCCTCGCTGGATATCGGTGAGAATTGTTCTGATATGAGTTGTTGCAAGTTTTGATTGCTCAGCAAGGCTCTTGATCTCCTGTGCAACTACTCCGAATCCTCTTCCATATTCCCCGGCTTTTGCTGCCTCTATCGATGCGTTGACGGCGAGAAGGTTTGACTGTTCTGCGATATCTGTCACCGTCGCTATGATTTCGCCGATTGCCTGACTCTGTTCACTGAGCTTGACTACACTTCCGGCAATTGATTCCATCTGTTGCTGGATATGGGTCATGCCAGCCAGGATCTCATCCACTGACTCCTGGCCGGTAAGGGCAACCTGGCTTACTGCAACTGACTTGTCAGAGACATTCCTTGCTTTTGTATTGGTTATCTCGGTTGTTTTCCTAACTTCCTCTACAGTTGCTGATGTTTCGTTAACAGAGGTTGCTGTCTGAGCAGTACCTGATGAAAGTTCTGCAGTGACCGAAAGGATCTCACTTGAAGCTGCCGAGAGGACGTTGACTGACTCAAAGAGTTCTTCATTGATCATCTTCATCATACGGGAGAGTTCGATTCCGATCTCGTTGAGTGCATTTTTAAACTCCACGAAGTCTCCCTTGACATCCAGGTTATCATTCATCCTGGCACTGAAGTTTCCAGATGCAAACTCCTGAGAGACACGCATAGCCTCATGGAGTGGTTCTACAACGGCATCAAGAGTCGAGTTCATTCCCTCCACAATCTTCCGATAATCACCTGTATGACGATTCGGGTCTGCCCGAGCCAGGAGTTCTCCCCTTACTGCCATATTGTTAAGGGATCCGATATCATCAATCAGGAGGTTAATCGCATCGATGCAGGTGTTGAGGTTATTTTTGAGTTCGTTGAAATCACCGTTGTATGTATCAGTTATCTTAGACGGGATCTCACCTTTTGCTATACGATCTATGTACTCTGCCGTGATATTCAGCGGCCCAATAACTGCGTCAAGGGTAGCATTCACCCCTTCTACGATCTTTCTAAAGTCTCCCCGGTGCCTTGATGCATCTGCTCTTATGCTGAGTTCTCCCCTGATTGCTGCATCACTCTGCATACGTGAATCTTCGATCAGAAGATTGATTGCGGTTACACAGGTGTTGAGATTGTTTTTGATCTCATTGTAATCCCCGTTGTATGTTTCGGTTATGACAGGGGGCATATCTCCCTTAGCAATCCTGTCAACGTATTCAGCAGCAATGTTGAGTGGTCCGATAACTGCATCAAGTGTTGCATTAAACTCAGAAATAATTATTCTGAAATCTCCTTCATGCTGAGCAGGATCTGCCCGTGTAGATAATTCACCATTCAGTGCTGCCCTGGTGAGAGTCCGAGAATCTGATATCATGGCAGTGATAGACTCTCCCATCTTGTTTAATGCAGTTCCAAGTGTGCCGATCTCATCTTCACGTCTGAATGAAATTCGTGCAGAACATGAACCCCTGCCAATCAGTTCTGCAACAGAGACTGCTTCTTCGAGAGGTGTGGTAATACTCCGGGAGAGGTACAGGCCGAAACCGAGTGAACATATCGCCACGATGAGAGTGACAAAGATAAATACGACAGCAGAAAAGGTGGCCGTTGCGTTGCTATTCTTTCTGTTTAAATCTGCCTGTTTGACTGAGTTGTTAATCAGTGTGTTAATTATTTCAAGGATCTCGTTGCGGATTTGGACTGGTCTTCCTGAATCATTGAGTGTCTTGATTGCTTCACTCTGCTTTCCTACATCTGCAATATCCATAGTAGGTTTGTAAGACTGTTGAAGTTCTTTTATCAGCCCAGATAATCTGTCAATATCCGTACTTGTGGAAGGGTCTGAATAATTTTCTTTATAATTGCTGACAGTATCTTCTAGAACTATAAATGAGTCTGACAGATTTTGTTTTAATACAGCCCGTTCTTCGGGAAATAGCGTGTACCTGAAAAGATACGCTCTGATATCCCCTATCTGAACATCAACCTGATCCAATGTGTGGACCGGCAGAAGTGCCTGTTCATACATGAGATCACTGTTTTTGGCGATGCCCTGCATATTTATAACCCCGAATATTGCGATTGCAACCATTATCAGGCAGATTACCAGAAATCCTCCAACCAGCTTATACCCTATCCGGGTGTTATCAAAAAATTTCATATATATTCACGTTTTCTAGGAATAGTCAAGCATTGATGTTCATTCATTCCCTATCACCATCACCGGGTCAGAGAGCAGGGCCTGTGCATCTATGATCATGAGTGGGCCGGGAAGTACACCTGTCAGGTATGATGCTCCGGGTCCGCTGATCGTAGGAGGTGCCCTGTTTATCTGTCCTGTATTTATTGTCCGGGTTTTTACTATTGCATCTGCCAATATTCCAAATGTCATCGTATCTCCTGACAAAACAATAATACGGTTAAAGTCTGTCAGCCCTTTCGGAGGCAAACCGAGAACAGTCCTGAGATCCACAATTGAGAGTATGGATCCATGAAGACTGATAATTCCTAAAATAAACTGCGGTGTTCCGGGAAGATAGGTGATCTCTTTTAATAGTGCTACTTCTCTGATATGCTCCATTTTTATTGCGTAGTGCTCTCCTGATAGGAGAAATTCAAGAACTTCAGTCCCAGACTGATCTTCCCCTTCTTCTATTATAGGGGCTGCAAGTTCTCGTGCTCGCTTTAATAGAATATCCGCTGCAGAAAGAGGAGTATATTTTTCATCCGGAGATATTGGATTATTTAGTTCTGATATATCTTTCATCAGGTAGCTACTCCCTCAAGTAATGCCTGAACCATCTCACGTACGCGAATTGCCGGCATACCGTCAGTCTCGTCTACTGGTGCATCATCTGTCATGAATGAAAGGAGATTTAGTGCAATCTGATAGTGACGCCTGGCCTCGCGTTGTTTGCCAAGTGACATTAAAGTTGTTCCAAGCAGCAGGTGGGCCGGGATATAGTCTGGTTCAGCATACAACGCCTGCTTTAATGATTGGACTGCTGATGAAAGATCGCCCTTATCTTGTTGTATAACTGCACGAAGGTGATATGCTCCTGCAAAGAGCGGGTCCTTGGCAAGAATTCTGTCACACCACCCGAGTGCATGGTCTAAGTCCCCTTGATCTGCATAGGTCTTAGCCAGCATTCCCATGGCTGTTATGGTCTTTTGTGCTGGTTTCTCAACCTCCATAAGCAAAAGTTCAGCCTCATTCAATCGTCCAGCCTGAATTAATGTTTCAGGTTCCAGAACTTCGGCTCCGGTAGTCTTCTTCTCTTGTGGGGCTTTCAGATTTTCTGATTTATTTTTTGTCTCTTGCCGAAGTTGTGGCGAATTGAATTGATCATGTTGCGGAGATCTATTTTTGTGAATCTGTGATTTTATTTTGAATAGATCAGGAATATCTGCTTTTAGGGTCTCATTCTGAAGAGTTTCTTCAATAGAATTTACTGGGGAAATGATTGTATATCCGATATTCTTTCTCTCATCCGCTTTTCCTTTCCTGAAGAGAAAGACTGATTTGCGTTTGACCTGGATAAACCATGGATGTTGTGCATAACTGATCTCCTGTGGACTGACAACGAGCCACCCACCTTCAATGAGCGAGGAGTTCAGATGATCAACAACATATGCTGCATGTTCGGGTGAGAAGTACATCAGCACATTACGGCAGAGAATGAGATCCATCGTCATGGTTCCCGTAAGGGGAGATGGATACTGGTCATTGATGAGATTTAGCCTCATGAATCTGACCATTCTTCTGATCTTATCAGATACCTGAAATCTTCCGTCAGCGGAAGGGAGTACATAACGATCGATTGGAACCGGTGATTCTTCCCTGAAAGACCACCGGGAGTAGACTCCTCTTTCTGCGGCATGAAGGGAGCCGGGATTTATATCTGATGCAAGGATAGTAACTTCCCAGTCATTGATATCAGGAACAAGGTAACTGATAAGGATGGCCAGGGAGTACGGTTCTTCTCCTGTACTACACGCGGCAGACCAGATGCGAAGATATTTTCCTGAAATTCTCCGTGCTCTTATCAGATCTGGAAGAATTTGATCCCGCAGTTGCTGAAAGAGAAATTTGTCTCTGAAGAAGTATGTCTCACCGATTGTGAGTTTTTTTACTAGTGCTTCTTCAACTGCTGTAGCACGTGTGGGATCATCCAAAGCCTGCATACAGGAGACAGGATCAATGAGTCCGAGATCCTTGCATGCCGTAAAAAACCCCCTTTCAAGATCTGACATTCGGTCAGGAGTATATGCAAAGCCGATTCGTTTGTTTACAAACCGGTATAATTTCTCAAGATCGTCAGAAGGGAGAGTGGCATCCATCAGGTTTCCTCCTCAATTTGCTGGGAGAGGATTGTATGAAGTGCCTCCTCTTCTGTGTGAAGCAGGAAGCGATTAGGGTTGGTGATCAGGATCATTCCATCAGAGGTCTTTACTATACCCTGGACACCGGTCATTC
>QKDV01000008.1 GCA_003251955.1 Methanospirillum hungatei | reverse complement strand
AGAATCCGGAAATGATACAGGATATTCCCTTACCAAGGAATACCGGGAAAAGACCGGGATCTTTCATTAAGTCTTTACCAACAATATTGCCTGTAACCTGGAGATGACCAATCACTTCAACCAGAGTGACAAAAAAGGCTGGTATAAGGATGATTATTGCATGTACTGACCAGACAGGCGTATACAGCGGTGGAATAGCAAACCAGGGAGCTTCAACAATTTTTGCCACAGAAAATTCTCCCAGAAAGAAAGCATATACACTTCCACCAATGATTCCAATGAGAACGGGAATTATCTTAAGAAATCCTTTAAAAATTACCATACTCATGACAGTAAGCATGAGGGTGAAAATTGAGATAGCAGCAATATGCAGATCAGGATTATCCACCGACAATCCTGATAGTTTCGCTGCTGTTGGAGCCAGACCAAATCCGATTACAGCAACAACCGAACCCATCACTACATCTGGAAACAGTACTTTGACCCATCCTGTTCCGAACCGGTAAATGATTAGGGCAGTAAGAAGAAAGAAAAAGCCATTTGCAATGTATCCGGACAAAACTGCTCCGTATCCATATGTACCGATTATCATGAGCGAGGGGGTGATATATGCAAAACTTGAACCCAGATATGCGGGAACTTTCCACTTACAGATTAAAAGAAATATTATTGTTCCAATGCCGTTAAAAAGCAGTACCGTTGCAGGATTAATCCCAAGAAGGACAGGAACCAGGACCGTTGCCCCGAACATGGCAAAGAGATGTTGTATGCTGAGGGGAATCAACTGGGGCAAAGGGGGAATTGTATCAACCGGGATTGGATCAGTTCTCATTAAAGGATTATTGGAATTGTAAAAAATAGGCTCTTTCGAAATTTATCAGGTTATAAATAATCACTAATTATCTTTTTTGAAGATTAAAAAATGAGATAATATTGATTATTTATCCAAGATGTCTTGTCAGAGATTTTATTGCCTCTTCATATGATGATATATCAGGCTTTAGAATGACAACTGGGATATCCACGATTCGCTCTATCAGAGCAGCCAGGATTGGAGCACATATAAGTCCTGCAGCTCCTTCTTTCTCAGCCCTTACAGCAGCAACAATACAATCCTCCATAGTATGAGCAGGATAACCTTTGATTCTGTACTTCTTTCCATCAACGGTGATTGTCTGATTCCCAATCTCATCGAGGAGGAATTTTGCAGCAATAATAGCGATAGTTTCTTGATCAAATGGCTCGAGTGCCTGGACTATTGCACGCACAGTGGAGAGGCGGGGATCACGTTCGCCTGAAGTGATCTTATAAATTGTTGCAACGGGGATTTTTGCAAGTTCCGCAAGCTCTTTCAGGCTTATCTGTTTGCGATCGAGGGCCTCTTCCAGTGCCTCCTTAAACTCCTTCCTGAAGATTGCACGAGAAAACATACAATACTAGTGTACAATGATTGGTTATATAGTTTGTACTATGCGCCATATTTACATAAAATAAGGCAAAAGCATCTTATTGCTGGGTGTTCTATCTTCCGGTATATGACTGAAAATATCATTCACGATATTACCATCCTATCAGGTAAGAATAGAAAAGGAGAACCTGAAGGATTTGATGAGATCCACATAAAACCAGGGGATACCATTTCAATTGTAGGCCCAACCGGATCTGGGAAGAGTGCCCTCATTAATGATATCGAGATATTTGCCAGCAGGGATACAGTCACCGGGAGACAGATACTGGTCAATGGAAAAGTGCCTCCCGAACATTTCATCAGGGATCCTGCCAAAAAGCCGGTTGCAATGATCACCCAGAATACCCGTTGTCTGTGTGACCTCACAGTTGAAGAATTCCTCCTCATGCATATCAGGTCACGGGGATATCATGATCAGGATCTAATCGATGAGACTGTATTACTAGCAAACCAGTTCACCGGAGAAGCAATTCGCCGGAAGGTCAGGATGACCCAGTTATCAGGAGGGCAGACCAGATCACTTATGGTCGCAGATGCCATTCTCATCTCCAATACCCCGATAGTCCTGCTTGATGAGGTTGAGAATGCAGGGATATTTAAAGACCGGGTTATCGAAGCATTACGCAGATACCACAAGGCTCTTCTCTTTGTCACTCACGATCCACTCGTCTCACTTCTCTCTGACCGGAGGATCGTGATGCAGGATGGAGCAGTTGTTAAAGTGCTTACTCCGAACGGATCAGAACAGTCTGCTCTCAAACAGATGCTTGAGTATGATGCTGCAATGGCACATATCAGAGAGTTAATCAGAGCTGGCGAATTGATCACAAAAGCAGTCACGGCCTGATGAAATGCGGCTAATTATTGTTGCCGGCCCTCCTTCCACGGGAAAAACGGCAGTAATCAGGCAGATCATCAGATCAATGCCTGAAAGCCGGTTCGCATATCTGAAGATCGATGTTGTAGTCGCAACAGAGGACGAAGAACTCGCTGCAGAGTTCAATATCCCGACAAAGAAGGTCTATTCAGGGGATCTCTGTCCGGATCATGCCGGTATCATGGTCATGGATGATGCCCTTACCTGGGCAGAAGAAAAGAATGCAGATTATCTTATCGTCGAGAGTGCAGGTCTTTGTCTGCGGTGCACACCATATACAACCCAGGCACTCGGAATCGTTGTCCTCTCTGCTGTTTCGGGAATAAACTCCCCGGTCAAGATGGCTCCCATGATAGCACTTGCCGATATTGCTGTTGTCACCCGGGTCGACCTTGTTACCCAGGCAGAAAAAGAGGTTTTCAGAGAGAAGATAAAGGGAATCAGCAGCGAAGTCGAGATCGTGGAGACCAATGCCATACAGGGTACCGGTCTTCGATTCCTTATCAGAGCGATCACTGAAGGGCCTGAAGTCACAGACTCAAAATCAATTACGCTAAAAGGGATACCTCCGCTTGGAGTCTGTACGGTCTGCATTGGAAAAAGATCTATCGGCTGGCAGAATCACTTCGGTGTTATCAGGAAACTTGACGGAGCAGATTACCTGTTTAGGGGGGAGTAACCTGAGCGATTACATCAATCCAAAAGGAATAAAGACAGGAAATTCTTCATCCTGGATCCCTCCGGGACGGGATTGTGGTGCATGCGGACATAACTCCTGTGTAGCATTTATGGAAGAAGTATCAGCCGGTGGATCAAGACTGGCCGACTGCCCGTTTTACAAGCCGGATACTTCATCAGAAAACCTACAGCAAAATACCGGCTGCCATCCTCCTGCACGGGATCTGGATCAGATTCCTGACCTGGATATCATTGGAAATCCTCTTGATTTTATACTTATACCACTTCCGGGAGAAATTTCTGCACGAAAATTTCTTTTGCCCTTCAGACCGGACATGGTTGAGAAATGGGAAATTGGACCCGGAGATATCATAACAGGAAGACCGACGGGAGCAGGATGTCCGGTCCAGCATGTTGTACAGGTTATCACCGCAAGTAAAGTATCAGGACTTATAATGGGTCATGTTGTCGGACCGGCATACTCACGGGGGCGTGAAGTTAAAGACCTGGAAGCATACCATATGATTGGATTTGAAGGTATTGCTATCCCATCCAGAAATGAACCCGTCTTTGGAAAGAGAATGCGATTCCTTCCCGGGTTTTGTATGATGAATCTCGGGCATACGGGAGTTGTGAATATGATCATGGGCACAAAGAACGGCCTCCATGTAAGGGTTGAGGATATCAGGATCTGATGACCAGGCTGGATGAGATCCGTGAGCGGATCAGAAATAAGAGTGCAGTGGTTCTCACTGCAAGTGAGTTTAAAAAAGAGATAGAAGTCAAAAATCCGGATGAATTACTCAGGGACGTTGATGTTGTAACCTGTGGAACATGCGGAGTTATGTCAGGAACATATGCTGTTCTTTCTGTTCCGGTTGCTCCACCAGGTACTTTTCTTCGTGCAGATACAATTACCCTGAACGGTGTTCCGGCAACACCGGGACCATGCCCGAATGAACGACTCGGGCTGGTGGATCTAATTGTCTTTGGAACTGCCCATGCTTCTGCCACGTATGGTGGCGGTCATCTTTTCAGAGACATCATTGCTGACAGAGATCTTCATGTTGAGGTCACTGCAGGGGGTAGATCATTTCAGGCTGAAATTAGCGGCCATGATCTCCCTCATGCACGGCTTTTTACAACCCGAAGTGCTTTTAAAAATTATACTGCCATCATCAACAGGTCTCAAAATCCGGTACATACGATCTTCTCTGCGATGCCTCTTGAAGGAAATAGTAAAGAAGCAACCGTCTCCGGGTGTGGTGAGATCAATCCGATTGAAAATGATCCAACAATGCGGTTTCTAACGCCCGGAACTCAGATTCTTGTGAATGGAGGAACCGGTTATATTATAGGACAGGGAACCCGGAGCAGCAACGAACGTCCAAACATCGCAGTACATGGAGAGATGAAGGAGATGGATCCAGATTACTGTGGGGGATTTCTGACCTCATCTGGCCCTGAATGCCTTACAAGCATCGGGGCAGCCATTCCTCTCATTGATGAATCGGTAATTACTGCCCTGATAATCAGAGATGCTGATATTGCAATGCCTGTGATGGATATTTCAGACAGGCAGCAGGTATCATGTAGTTCGTACGACCGGGTCTGGACTGCAACTGCACGGGTAGTCAGGTTTGATCCAGACGGATGTACAAACTGCAGCCCATGTGTCGTACAAAAATCATGCCCGGTTAATGCCATCAAAGAATCCGGAGAGATCGATCATGCATGCTGCTTTGTCTGCGGTACATGCGTACATCTCTGTAAGGGGACTGCGTATCAGGGAGATTTCGGTGCACTCACCCTGCCAGAAGGAGATGTTCCTATTGTGCTCAGGCAATCTGACCGGCAGAGAGGAGAGAAGATCTGTAGACAGATGAAGAAAATGATCCAAAATGGGGAATTTTTGATATGAATCCAACCTATCAGCTTGTATGCCCATCCTGTGGCTTACGATTTCCTGATGAATATAACCTGACCTGTCCTTCGGGATGTACCGGACTAATCAGGGCAGAATATACAACCTCACAACTGAGTATCCGGGATCTTCCCGGTCTTTTTAGGTATGCAGACTGGCTTCCGGTAACCGGTCACCTTCCTACCCGTTCTGCACCAATATGCTACAAAAGTACAGCTCTTGCAGGTAAACTCGGCCTGACTGATCTCTGGATTGTATTCGCAGGATTCTGGCCTGAACGTAGTGCGTATGTTACCAGTGGATCATTCAAAGAATTTGAAGCACTGCCAACCATGGTGAGATTGGCAGAAAGAGCCAAAGGTGTAATCCTCGTTGCATCGGCAGGAAATACCGGGAGGGCATTTGCTGAAGTCTCATCAAAGACAGGAAAACCAGTCATCGTTGTTGTTCCTGAAAAAGCCAGAGACAGGATCTGGACAAGCACACCTGCCGAGCATCTCCTCCTGATAACTGTAGATGGCGATTACACAGATGCAATCAACCTAGGAAATACACTCTGTACTCTTCCGGGTATCTATCCTGAAGGCGGTGCTAAAAATGTTGCACGCAGGGATGGTATGGGAACAATGATGCTTGAAGGAGCAGTAACCATGAAGCATCTTCCTGACTGGTATGTGCAGGCAGTTGGAAGCGGAACCGGAGGCATTGCCGCCTGGGAAGCATCAATGAGGCTGGTTGCAGACGGACGTTTCGGATCGGATCTCCCACGTCTGCTGTTAATTCAGAATGAACCATTTATTCCGATGGTTAATGCGTATCAGGCGGGCCGACGAGATATTATTGCAGATGACATGAAAAATCCCAAAGAAGCAATTTCCCGTGTTTACGCAGATGTTCTCACCAATCGTGCACCTCCATTCGGGATACCAGGCGGGGTGTATGATGCTTTGAATGCAACTAAAGGAGTGATGACAACAGCAACATCCGATGAGGCTAAAGCCGCTGGAGAGTTATTCAAAGATATTGAAGGTATTGATCTTGATCCGGCTGCTGCAGTATGTGTTGCAGGTCTTATCAGGGCAGTTAAATCAGGAATCATAAAGCCTGATGAGAGTATTCTTCTGGCGATAACCGGCGGGGGATATGAGAGAATTCATAGCAATATTCCTACCAGTGTTCACACACCCGATCTTGAAGTTACCCAGGATACCGGAAGTGAAAGCGTGATGCAATTTGTGAAAGAATGGGTGAGCAGATATGCATGAAGAACAGGTTGCACAGATATTACACAACACAGGGATTGAGTATGTTGTCTCTCTCCCATGTGACAGGACAAAAGATCTCTGCATGGTTCTTGAGGATGAGTTTAGGTACATCACCATCTCCCGGGAAGAAGACGGGATCGGTGTTTGTTCCGGGATCTCTCTCATGAATGCACGATCTATTCTGCAGATGCAGAGTTCGGGGCTTGGTAACTCACTCAATGCTATCATGACCCTGCCTGCATTATACGGGCTTCCTCTTCCGATTCTTGCCAGCTGGCGTGGGTACTACCAGGAGAAGATTTCTGCACAGATCCCGTTTAATGAGAAGATCCCAGAGTTGCTTGACCTTTATGGTATCGATTATACACTTATCCTGACCCCTGAAGATATCCCACGAATAAAAAACGTCATCAATGATGCATATGAAAAATGTTGCCCGCACGTTGCTCTAATATCCCCTCAGGTCTGGGAGGGCATAGCACCTGCCAAACGATGTGAATTCCATCCACGAGAAAGGAGAACAATACTCACATACTCCGGGGAGTTCAAAAAACCGGAGATGAAGCGTGCTGATGCAATTAACACAATAGCAGGACTATTACAAAACGAGTTTGTAGTTTCTAATATCGGCGTCCCATCAAAGGAACTACATGCTGCCCGGGATCGTGACAGAAATTTCTACATGCTCGGCTCATATACCCAGGCA
>QKDV01000147.1 GCA_003251955.1 Methanospirillum hungatei | reverse complement strand
AAGTGTAAAAAATTCCTTCCAGACAGGTACCTGGAAGGAATCTGCCCACATTGCAACAAACCAGCACGAGGAGATGAGTGTGATCAGGGATGCGGAAAGCATCTGGAACCCGGGGAACTCCTTAAGCCAACCTGCAAGATCTGTGGATCTGCTGCTGAGTTCAGGGAGCAGGAGCACTTCTTCTTCCGGCTCTCCTCATTTCAGGATTACCTCAAGGATTTTCTGAAAGAACTTAAAGGGACTGACAATGCCATCAACTATGCCCTTGGCTGGGTCAACGAAGATCTTCATGACTGGTGTATCACCAGGACCCTTGAATGGGGAACAAAATTCCCTGGCCGTGATGATCTGGTGGTGTATGTCTGGGTTGACGCTCCAATCGGGTACATTGGGTTCACCGAGGAATGGGCGGAAAAGGCCGGTTCTGACTGGAAGGACTACTGGTGTGAGGACAAGGCACGAATCACCCATTTCATCGGTCAGGATATCACCTACCATCACTGTGTCTTCTGGCCGGCAATGCTCAAGGGTGCAGGGTACGGTAAGCCCTATGCCGTAGTTGCGTCAGGAATGGTCAAGATTGATGATCACAAGTTCTCTAAGTCACGTGGATACGTTGTCTGGACCAATGATGACTACCTGGATAAAGGTCTCCCAAGTGATTATCTCAGATATTACATCCTTACATACACAAGCCACACCAAGGAGATGAATTTCTCCTGGAAGTTGTATCTTGAACGGGTGAACTCTGAAGTTGTGAATACCCTTGGGAACTTCGTGTACCGCTCACTCCATCTCTCACACAAACAGTTTGGCGGAGTACCTGACGTGCCTGTTGATCCGGTGATAAAGGAGCGGATAGCTGAGACCCTCACTTCAGTTTCCAGCCTGGTTGAGTCATATGACTTTAAAGGTGCGGTTGATTCCATCCTTGCACTTGCTGCGTATGGAAACACCTATGTCCAGACAAATGAGCCGTGGAAACTTGCAAAAACCGATCTGCCTGCAATGGCTCAGGTGATGCGGAACTCCCTTCAGATAGCCAAAGCCCTTGCCCTCCTTATCGAGCCGGTTATGCCAGAGCGGGCTGAGAAACTCTGGACGCAGCTTGGCATGACCATTCCTCTTGCCGAGGTAGGATTTGACGAAGCACTGGTGGACCTGATGCCCGGCCAACTCGCACAACCCTCAATCCTGTTTGAGAAATTGGATGAAAAGAGGATCAATATTCTGGATGCTGAATTTAGGCAACGAATTGATGCCCTCACTACTGAACCAAAACCAGATAATCAAATAAGTATTGAAGAGTTTTCAAAAGTAGAACTCAAAACCGGGAGAGTATTATCCGCTGAATCTGTGCCTAAATCATCAAAACTTCTGAAGTTACAAGTCGGGTTCGGATCTGAAACCAGGCAGATCGTTAGTGGCATTGCCCAGTTTTACAAACCTGAAGAACTTGTAGGAAAAGACGTGATTGTTGTTATGAATCTTAAGCCAGCTAAAATATTTGGCATTGAGAGTAACGGGATGATCCTTGCAGCAGGAGATGAGGCCTCTCTGCTTGTACCCCTAATGCCTGTTGAACCAGGCACAAAAATTCGATAGAATTATTTTTTGGAGTCCAGAGTCTTCAGACTCTGGAGCATTTTTTCTTTAGTTGACTGATCAGATTCTCGTGCTAGAGCTGATTCAATCTCATTTCCAACTTCAGGCTTCCCGATTGCAGCAAGACCTGTTGCCGCAATTCCTCGGGTGTACGAGTGTTCGTCGTTTAACAAACGAATCAAGACGGGAACTGCATCTGCAGCCCCGATATTACCCAGGGCTTTTGCGGCCATATATCTTACATGATCCTTTTCATCACTACAGGCCTGAAGTAGATCCTGAACAGGTTCTTTGGATCTGATAAGGCCAAGGGTTTCAGCAGCCCGATATCTGACTTTCCAGTCAGAATCTATCAGAAGTCCTGACAAAGGCTCTATTGCCGCTTCTCCTAATTGTACAATCCTTTGCACTGCAGCAGCCCGGCCTTTTTTATCCGGGTGATGTAAATCCTTGATCAGAACGGCCATCTGATCTGTTGAATTAGAACTCATGAAAAAAGGTTCAGAAGGTAGAGGTATATCCGACCGTCTGTGCGAGGTCGAATAATCCCCGAGCCTGTGTATTCTGTTGGTCGTAGATCTTAGTTGTTGTGTTTGAAGACGAGGAATCCGTGCCGTAGGTCTCAAAGTTAGTTGTCTGATAGACTGAAGCCGAACCGGTTGCCAGCTTGTCTTTGGTATCAGTATCGAGACCCTGAGCATCGAAGGCATATCGCAGATTAACAGGTGTCTTTGCATCTGCAGATATCATTCTTCCACCCATTTGTGTGACTGCAGCAACCTCTTTGACGTCCATCAGACTGCCCGCACTGACGTACCCGCCAAATCCTCCTGCCCCGCTGGTACCTGATGCAAACACACACTTAATTTCAGTATCATTAGTAGTTCCCATTCCATACTGAGTAATTGTTCCCTGCTCATCGTAGAGCATTTGACCACCTTCGCTCTCATTTGCTAGGTAGTTAATTGTGTGTCTGACTCCCAGGTTATCGGTTCCCTGCGTTGCATTTGAACCATCCATGCTGAAGTCTTTTGTGTACCTTGTGGTACCATACGCAGCAAGCGTGTTCTCCCGATATGTGGTATCTGTTCTGACCTCATCCCCTTGCAAAGTTGCAGAATTCAGATTACCATACGGCACATTCGTCTGTTCCCACTCCATATCATGGTCGACAACAAGAGTGCCAATACAGGTGGCATCAATCGTTGTTGTAAGACCTGTCTGATCATAGAGTGCCGATGTAGGCCTTATCGCTGATACAAACCCTGGCAGGATAAATAGGCCAACCATGAGCAAGGCGAGAAACCTGCTCCACTCCCTTTTATTCATTCTTATCAACCCCATCAGATGTCTGGCCATCTAATCCCAGATTATTACTGGACAGGAACATTTCGTCTGTCATAGATATATATTTTCCTTATTCGTATGAAAAAAATAAAGGAAAATCCGGGCTATAATTGATAAATATTATATTATTTATCAGATTAAAAAAGGAGTGATGCGTTAGGGTTCAGGTTACGCGAGGTAATCTGATGCTTTAGGCATCTCTTCTTTGAGACCCTTGCGCTTGCGGATCTCCATTACTACTTCTTTGACCATACCGGCTGGAACAAGTTCGAATCCTGCGAACTCCTGATTCCACATGGCACGACCTTCGGTAGCGGACCTAACGTCACCGGCAAATCCGAAGAGTTCTGCAACTGGTGCCTTTCCGACGACAGTGATGGTATCTCCTTCACTGGTCATGTCAAAGACCTGACCCCGACGGCTCTGGATCTGTGCAGTTGCTCCGCCCATGTAGTCCTGCGGAACAGTGATGTGCAGTTTCTGCATTGGTTCGAGAAGTGAGTCATTCCCAAGGAGAAGACCAGCCTTGATTGCACTCCTGACTGCAGGAATAACCTGTGCAGGTCCACGGTGAATGGCATCCTCGTGAAGCTTGACATCGACCAGTTTCATCAGAAGGTTCTGGACTGGTTCATCTGCAAGTGGGCCACCATCAAGTGCCTCATGAATACCCTCTATGATAAGTTCCATCGTCTCGTTGAGGTACTGGATACCCTTGGTCATATCAAGGAGCATATTGGTGCCGTAAATATCCTTTACGTTCTTTGCTTCGTCCTTGCCGAAACCTGCCTTGACCATCGCATCACGACGCTCGAGCTGTTCCTGGTTCATCGAGATCTCATGATCCTTGATTAACTCAACAACATGGTCAGGCATTGGTTCAAGAATGAAGTAGAATCTGTTGTGGCGGTTTGGAGATTTTCCTTCAACAGCGGTATCAAGTTTGTTGACAATGGTCTCACGGTAAACCACGATCGGCTCTGAAGTGACAATCTCCACGTTCTTGTCACGCTTGATACGTCCGGTGATGATCTCAAGATGGAGTTCTCCCATTCCTGCGATCAGGTGTTCACCGGTCTCTTCATTGATGTTGACACGAAGGGTTGGGTCTTCCTTAGCGACCTGCCTGAGCACCTCGACCAGCTTCGGGAGATCCTTCATGTTCTTTGCTTCGACAGCAACGGTAACGACAGGCTCACTGTAGTGTTCGAGTGACTCGAACGGAGTCATGTCCATCAGACTTGATACAGTTGATCCAACAACAGCGTCTTTCAGACCAGTGACTGCAGCGATGTTCCCTGCATAGAGTTCTGGAACCTCGACACGGGTCGGACCCATGAAGATACCAACCTGCTGAAGGCGGTTGACCTTCTTGGCGGTATGCATTACATACACTTCATCTCCACGCTTGAGTTTTCCACCAAACAGACGTCCGGTTGCAACTTCTCCTGCGTGTGGGTCGAAGGATATGTCTGTGACCATCAGGCAGCTTGGTGAATTGGGGTCACAATTGTACATTCCCTTGCCTTCCGGAGAGTTCATGTCTCCATGCCAGATGACACTAACACGGCGTTTCTGTGCCTCAAGTGGATTTGGCAGGAATGTTACGACCATATCAAGGATAACTTCACAAAGGGGGCTCTTCTTGGCGAGGGCCTTCATTTCACCGGCTTTGCAGTGGTCATATACATCCTTGAATGAGATACCACTCTTCTTCATGTATGGGACAGAGATTGCCCAGTTGTAGAGTGCTGATCCAAAGGCAACAGTTCCCAGGGCAGCATCGAGTTTCCACCCGTTGTTGTACATCTCCTCGTTCATGCCCTTGATGAGCTTATTGACCTTGTCGATAACCTTGCCAAGACGGATCTGCATCTCCATCTCATCAACCTGAAGTTCGTTGATAAGGCGGTCGACCTTGTTGATGAACAGAACTGGTTTTACCCGCTCTTTGAGTGCCTGACGAAGAACAGTCTCGGTCTGTGGCATGGTACCTTCAACTGCGTCCACGAGGACGACTGCTCCGTCGACTGCACGCATTGCACGGGTAACGTCACCACCAAAGTCCACGTGACCGGGGGTATCGATCATGTTGATGAGGAATTCTTTACCCCCGTACTCGTGGACCATCGAGACGTTTGAAGCATCGATAGTGATTCCACGTGCCTGTTCTTCTTCATCAGAGTCCATCCAACAGGCTTTCCCTGCAAGATCCTCACTGATAATTCCTGCTCCTGCCAGGAGGTTATCAGACATGGTTGTCTTCCCGTGATCGATGTGGGCGACGATACCGATGTTCCTGATATGCTCCGGCTTGTTCATGAGCTGCGTGACGCGCTCAACCGTTTTCTTCCCTCGGCTCATATTACACCTGAAAATCTCTGAAAAAAGTATTGAGAGATATGTTCTCTAACGTGCAGACTTTGCAACACGTTCACGTTCTTCCCGCTTGCCTACTGAGTAGCACTTCGGGTCGCCATTTGCTGCAGCAATGAGTTCTTCTGCAAGAGCTGCTGCAACCGGCTTCTTCTTCTTGTGGGATGCGGAGTATACTCCAGCACCGATCAGTCCGACTGCAGTGTTGACACGGCGCATTGGTGCTGTATCAACAGACTTTGGAACGTTGATTCCACCGTATTTCAGCCTGACTGACTCTTCACGCGGGCCTGAATTTGCAACCGCATCAACAAGAACCTCGACCGGATTCTTCTTGGTCTTCTTGTTGATGATCTCAAAGGCATCTTTTACGATGCGGATTGCGAGTGTCTTCTTGCCGGTGTTGACCTCTGTTCTCATGAGCTGGTTGATCAACCGCTCGACGATGAGCATGTTTGCCTTGTTGAACTCCTGCCTCGTGAGTCTTCCGCATGAATGCGGCACCATCGTTGAGGTGAGGTTCACGTACCGTGCAATACCCGGGTCCTTGATATTGACCTCAGTCACATCCCACTTGTTAAAAAGGAGACGTGCCGGGGCCGACGCTGTTTCTTCACTCATCACGCTCACCTGCGCGGCTTCTCCTTCCGTCCTATGACCATCTCATGAAGACAGACGTTGTTCACCTTGGTGACCACGTATCTGACTCCTGGGATATCTCCCATTGAACGGCCCAGACGACCGCCTATGCCTTCAATCTCGACTTCGTCGTGCTCGTCGATGAAGTTGATTGCACCGTCGCCCACTGCGAACGCAGAGACCTGACGACCGTTCTTGATCAACTGCACACGTACACATTTCCTGATTGCCGAGTTCGGCTGCTTGGCTTCAACACCAATCTTCTCAAGAACAATACCGCGCCCCTGTGGCGCGCCCTCAAGAGGATCTGATTTTAACTTCAGTCCGCCTGCTGTACGGGCGAAATGCGGGTCGCTCCAGCGGAACCTGTGCCAGTCGCGCTTTAACTTTCGTGCTGCGAATTTTCCCTGTCCCATTACATCACTCTGTAAAAATTTCGACGGAAACACCGGGTATCGGTGAGGTTTTGTCCAAATGCACGACAGATGCGTATTACCGTGCTAAGTTTGAAACCTGTCTGTATACGTTACCCCTTATGCAATATAATAGTTGTATTCCCGTCCAACATAATGATATGCAGATCAGGCTCTACAAGGAAGTCTCCTTTGATGCCAGTCATCGACTTCTTCACTACCGGGGTAAATGTCACAACCTCCACGGACACCGGTGGAAGGTTGAGATCTGGATAACTGGTAGGACTGATGACCAGACAAATATTCTGGTTGATTATAATGAGATCAAACAGGCGGTCCACCGGTATGATCACCAGATTATCCTGAACCGGGATGACCCGATGGTTCCAAGAATAGAGGAGTTTCACCCGGTAATAACCACTCCTGGCGACCCGACCAGCGAACTCCTGGCTGAACTGATCCGCGACTCAATCGAGGCTGCATATGCCCCGAGCGGCCGGGATGTCAGGGTCGAGACCATCAGGGTCTGGGAGTCTCCGTCCTG
>QKDV01000077.1 GCA_003251955.1 Methanospirillum hungatei | reverse complement strand
GTAATAGGATTACCCTGCTTTTTAAGCCCTTTTACCAGGTCTCCAACCTGTTCAGCCATATCCCGTTTGCAGACCAGGAGTGCATCTTCAGTATCTACAACAATGGTGTCTTCAATACCTATCAGGGCCGTAACCCGATCCCCGGTGCTGATGAAATTCCCGGATGAACCTATTCCCTGATAGGAACCCACATTCGCATGCTCATCCTTCTCTGAAACATCATACCATGCTGCAAATGTACCAAGATCTGTCCAATCAGCAGTGAGAGGGACCGTGACCACCCGGGAAGAATGTTCAAGGAGACCATAATCAATGGAGATGGAGGGAAGATCCTGATACACCAGATCAGGTGACTCAAAGGCTGTGGAAATTTCAGGCTGATATTTCTTCAACTCCTCCTGGAAGATTCCGACTGAAAAGAGAAACATTCCGCTGTTCCAGAGGTATCCATTAGAGACATACGATTCAGCAGTCTCCTTATCTGGTTTCTCTTTGAACTGTTTGACACGGAACCCGGGACCTATCTTATCCCCCGGGGCGATATATCCATAACCAGTATGAGGGATGGCAGGGCATATACCAAAAGTGACCAGATTTTCTTCTCCCAGGTCGATTGCAGCACGAATTTCCTCTATTGCTTTTTCGTCGAGTTTATGATCACTTGGGAAAACTGCAACCATCGCATCAGGAGATTCTTTTTGAATCTCCCATACTGACCAAGCTATCGCAGGGAGCGTATTGCGCCCTTCAATCTCACGAAGCAGGCGCTCATCAGGAATTGAGAAACCTAGTTCGGCAACCTGATCCCTCACCAGATACTGATGAATCTCATTGGTAACGATGAAAATATGTTCTGGGTCAGAGAGACGCAATGCTCGCAGGTATGTCTCCTGGAAAAGGGAGGGCCCCTGAACCTGAAGAAATTGTTTTGGATACTGAGTTCTTGAGAGGGGCCAGAGCCTTGTTCCAACACCACCGGCAAGGATGACAGAAAAGATGGCACTCATTGCTGAGATATCTGTCACTGAAGACATCAAGTCTTCTCCCTTATACTCAAATTCTCTAACAGTGAAGTGTTAGATACAGGTGTAACAATGGATTATCGCATGATGATTGTGGTAGGGTTACTTCTGATAATTGGACTTTGTACCTCGGGATGTACCTCAAATGAAAAGTCAAAGCCCCCTGAGTCTATCCCAGGTCCTTCAATTATTGATCTTGAAGACATTGCTGCTTCAAATAGTGGCATAGTTCTCACAGATGGAATTGGAAGAGAAGTAACCGTGCCAAGAAACGTCTCACATATCCTCTGCTCAGGACCTGGCTGTATGCGATACCTCGCATATCTTCAGGAAACCAAAAAAGCTGTAACGGCGGGCCAGGTAGAACGGGATATTAAGTCACCATCTCCTCTTCCGTACCTTGTTGCAAACCCACAAATACGAACCCTTCCCCCTACAGGAAAAATCACTGATGCAGTTGAACCATCACAAATTAACGGATTGAACTACCGTCCGGATGTGATTATCCTGATGGGAGACAATCCGCAGATTTCTGCTGATGAACTACAGAGAAGGACAGGAATTCCAGTAATTGTTCTTCAGGATGGTGATCTTTCATACCGCAGAAATGCGATGAATTATTCGCTCCGTATCATGGGCCTCGTATTGGGAACGACGGAGCGGGCGGAGGAAGTGATCAGGTTCTTTGACAAAGTTACTGAAAATCTTCAGGCAAGAACTTCAATGGTTTCTGACTTTCAGCAGAAAAAAGCATATCTCGGCGGATTTTCAAATCCAGATCCTGAGGATTTGTTCTCAACTACCTCTATATATATGCCTCTACGCCTTATACCGGCCCATAACATAGCAGAAGAGTACGGAAACCAGAACAACCTCTCAGGAGCCTTTTCTATACCCAAAGAGGCTCTCATCAGGATAGCACCAGATGCCATATTTCTTGACATGACCACCTGGTCACTGAAGGAAAGTGCAGTTGCCGAAATAGAGAAAAGCGAATCGATCAAAGGACTCCCCGCTGTTAGACAGGGTGAGGTATATGGTCTCTTGCCAACTGCCATGTATGGCGAAGATCACGAATCTGATCTTATCAATGCATATGTTATCGGAAAAGCCCTTTATCCGGAGAAATTTACCGACGTAGATCCAAAAGTTATGGCTGATTACATCTACGCATTTCTCTATGGGGAGCCAATCTTCGAAGAGATTAACAAACACTATGGAGGAATGGCATTGTCACGGATCCCTCTTTTCACCTGACCTGACAACCCTAACCATTTATTTCCTTTTCTGGTTTAATGAGAACCACTAAAACAAATTTCGAATAACATCGAATTTTACCAACTAAATTGTTGATATTAAAAAAGAATATTGAAAAAGATGGGCTCGCTGAGATGATGGGCTCGCTGAGATTCGAACTCAGGATCTCCGCCATGTCAAGGCGACGTCATAACCAGCTAGACCACGAGCCCCCGGTTGTGCCTTACAATGTAGGGGGGTTGACTATATAAAAATTATGTTTTTGAGTGATATTATCCTATGATTAAATCCGTGCGAACTTTGCGGAATATATCCCAGGCATGCCACGAATGGCTTCCATAACTCCTTCAGGAACATCACCGTCAACATTCAGGACCATGATTGCCTCTTCTCCGGCTTTGAATCTCCCTACTTGCATTCCAGCGATGTTAATCTGGCTTTCACCGAGAATTGTTGAAGCACGGCCGATAACACCTGGCTTGTCAAGGTGACGTGAGATGATGACCGCGCCTTCAGGAATCATATCCATTGTGTACCCCCCGATGGAGACGATCCTGCTTCCACCCTGATAGAGAATTGATCCAGAAATGCAAAGACTTCCTGTGTCGGTAACAACATTCATGGTCAGGAGGTTCTTGTATCCTGCAGACTCGGCGGTCTGGGTTTCTGAAACAGCGATGCCACGGTCCTGAGCAACGACTGACGCATTAACCATGTTCACCGGGAACCGGAGAATTGGATCCAGTAATCCCTTGATTGCCATATGGGTTATTAGTTTAGAGGAAGAACCAAGGGAGCCAAGTTCCCCGCCATAGATCATCTCAAGTTTCTGTATCCTGCCTTCAGCAATCTGTACAAGGAGGCGACCCATCTTCTCTGCAAGAATTGCAAACGGCTGGATGGAATCCTGAAGATCAGCCGGAATGATCGGTGCATTCACGACATACTTGGCGCTACCACCATTCAGAACTTCAAGGCACTGCCTGGCAACTGATATAGAGACATTCTTCTGTGCCTCAACAGTACTTGCACCAAGATGTGGTGTTGTGATGATTCCCGAAACGCCAATGAGTGGGGAATCGGTTGGTGGTTCTGATTCAAAGACATCGATAGCGGCACCGGCAATCTTGCCTGATTTCACAGCATCTGCAAGTGCCTGTTCGTCGATGATCCCACCACGCGCGCAGTTGATGATCCTGACACCGTCTTTCATTGTCTTGATTGTCTGTGAGTTCACGATGTGGCGGGTCTCCTTGATCAGAGGGGTATGAACCGTAATAATATCAGCCTGCTTGAAGAGTTCTTCAAGCGTCATCGACTGAATACCCATTGCAGCAGCTTTTTCGGCAGTGATAAACGGATCATATCCTATTATCCTCATGTCAAAGGAAGAGGCACGTTTTGCAATCTCTCTTCCAATCCTGCCAAGGCCCACAATACCAAGGGTCTTTTCGTTCAGTTCCACACCCATGAACTTGGATCTCTTCCACTCGCCTGCCTGCATCGAAGCGTTGGCCTGGGGTGTGTTACGACAGAGAGAGAGCATCATTGCCATAGTATGCTCTGTAGCAGCCAGAGTGTTACCTTCAGGAGCATTTGCAACAATAATTCCGCGCTTTGTTGCGGCATTCATATCGATATTGTCAACCCCGGCACCGGCCCTGCCGATAAACCGCAGTCTTTTCGCTGCCTCAATAACCCTTTCAGTCACCTGCGTACCGGAACGGACCAGAAGAGCATCATAATTCTCGATCGTTGCAATCAGTTCATCTTCAGATAAACCTATCTGCACATCTACCATCACCTGCTCTCTGAGAATTTCGATACCCTCTTCCGCAAGATCGTCACTGACAAGAACGTTAAATTTCACAGTACTCATTAATAGGTCGTCTGAAGATGACTTGATGGTTGTCATCTGAAATCTGGATTAAAAAACTGCGAGATTACGGAGAGATAAAAAAAGAGTCAGTGATGAAAGAGGTTTGTCTGGAAATCACGATCAACAATCGTGACACACCGGTTATCACAGACCTCATTGGAGATCTCAACCGGGTAACAACCTGTGAGACAACCCAGGCAGAGATCTTCCTGTGGGATCCCAACTGCATCCACGAGGGCAGGAACAGAGAGGTAATGCAGCGAAGTCGCGGTGATGCTTCTGCGCACCTCCTCGACATCCTTATCACTACCGATGAGTTCTGTCCGGGTTGGCATATCCACACCAAGATAACACGGAGCCTTGATGATCGGCGAGCCTATCCGCATGTGAATCTCCCGTGCTCCCGCATCCCGCATTGTCTCAATGATCCGCCGTGAGGTGGTTCCCCGTACAATGGAGTCGTCAACCAGAACGACCGAGCGATCATCCAGATGATCAGGGATTGGATTCAGTTTAATCCTGACAGCCTGCTCACGTTTTTTCTGGGTCGGCATGATAAATGTCCGGCCCATGTACCTGTTCTTGATCAGGCACTCTTTGAATGGAATACCTGATTGTTCAGAGAAGCCTACTGCATAGGCTGTCCCGGAGTCGGGAACCGGACAGACGACATCAGCCTTCACAGGCTCATCATCAGAGATCTGGGCACCGATCTTCCTGCGTACATCATACACAAGTGAACCATCGAGACGGGAGTCAGCTCTTGCAAAATAAATGTACTCAAAGACACAGTGTCCACGGTGTCTGGCCTCGGCAATCTGCTTGGACCTGACATTACCCTGACTGATGTGAATCATCTCGCCTGGATACACATCGCGCTCAAGTGTTCCGGCAAGTGCATCAATGGCAACGCTCTCAGAGCAGATGACATATGAATCACCTGCCTTTCCAAAGCAGAGCGGCCTTATGCCATGAGGATCACGAAACGCATAAAGATCCCCATCATACATCATCACAACTGAGTATGATCCTTTGAGACACTCCATGCACTTGCGAACAGCGTCTTCAATAGTGCCGCCTTTCCTGATCTCTTCTGTTATAATCTTAGAAATGATCTCAGTATCAGAGGTTGACCAGAAAATCTGCCCCTTATCCTCGAACTTTGTCCGAAGATCACGGTAGTTTACCAGGTTGCCATTGTGGGCTATTGCAATCACATGCCCGCGGAAACTGAAGAGAAACGGCTGGATATTCTCAGGCCGGTTCTCTCCAGTTGTCGGATACCGGACATGACCAATGCCAACCGAACCTGAAAGCGAACTGAGTGTAGCCTCAGAGAAGACTTCTGAAACAAGGCCATGACCTTTGTACTTACAGAGTCCGCTTCCGTTAAAAGTGGCAATCCCGGCACTTTCCTGACCGCGATGCTGAAGCGCGTACAGCGCATAATAAAGAGAAAAGGAGACGTCGGCACAATTACTGATGCCAACGATACCGCACATAATTAATGAGTTGCTTCTTTTGGACGCTTGTTAATCCAGCGATATCCACGAAGCCTTGGGCTTTTTCCAAACCCACATGATGAACAGATCTTGTGGCGCTTGTGATAGGACATCTTTCCACATCGCCGGCAGGTGATGTGGGTCTGCGTCTGACGCTTTCCGCGTGATGGTGTACCTTTTGACATAGACTCGTTACCTCTTATTGAACTGACGGGGAGATGTAGATGACATTATCGCCGCGGATAATCAGGGTGCCGATACTTACAGGCTGCCCGTTTATCTCTTCCTCTGCCTTATCGAGGACAAGGTTCATGTGGACATCATATCCCTGCAGGACGCCCCTGATTTCACGCCCGCCTTTCAGAGATACCAGTACCGGTTGCCGGTTGAGGACCTGATCTAAAATATCCATAGGTCTTTTGGTCATATTACTACCCTGTGTAACTCGAGATGAGTGAATAGATTGAGAGCGGGCGGTACTTAAACATTATCCGACCCTGCCCTCCGGGTTTTGTGCCCGTTATCTACAGACATATATGGGTTTGATCATCAAAATGATACCTGATATATGGGAAAAATAATTGCAAAACGGCGCCATCCAATCAGGAAGTCACAGGTAGCTGAACTCATCGGATCCCTGAATGAAGAGATAGGAGCATCTGCTGAACTTTTTTCTGCCAAGACCATTGAGGTACTTGAGACCGGAACGCAGCTCCACATCTATCTCGTGGATAAAGAACCGCTGCTTATTGAAAAGGACGGCATACTCTTTCCAAGTCTCAAGGGCGCACTTGCAAGACCCTTTCCGCAGCGCCGCATAGTCGTTGACATGGGTGCGGTATCATTTGTCATAAACGGCGCAGACATCATGCGCCCGGGAATAAAATCTGTGAGCCCGGATGTGAAAGCAGGCAGACCGGTTCAGATCGTTGACGAGCGTCATGGTAAACCACTAGCCCTTGGAATTGCTCTCTTCGATGCAGAGGAACTCATGGCACAGGAGAAAGGGAAGGTAATCAAAACATTCCATCATGTGGGTGATGAGATCTGGACCATTGAACTCTGATACCGGAAATTAAACCAAAAATACCACAGAAACCAGCATCTTTAATATTGAGCACACAAAAAGGTTTTGTTATGGGACTTCGTGACCTTATCTTCAGGCCCAAAGATAACAGTGATCCTGACCAGTATAAAGAACTCCCTTTGAAGGATTATGAGGGGGAGAATCCTGCACTACTTGTAAAGGTGGCAACCGTCACCAGCCTGCGGGAGAGCCAGATTGTCAAGGATCAGATCTATGATGGCGACATTGTGATCGTTGATATCAACCGTCTCAAGATGGACAAGATCAACTATGAGCGGGTAATGAAAGACTTTTATCAGGTCGCGCGTGATGTGGATGGAGATATCGTCGGACTCGGGGACCAGCAGTACGTAATAATCACTCCCCGCAATGTCAAGATATCACGCGACCGGATCGGTGGCGGTGCCTGAGTGCGTCAGGAGGTCAGGGGAACCTGCCCGGCCTGTGGTGAAGAGGTCGAATATCTCTATGAGACAGAAAATATTCCCTATTTCTCTGATATCCTGATAATCACGTGCTCCTGCCCGCTCTGTGGATACAGATTTTCCGATGTTCAGTCTCTGACTTCTCACGAGCCGTTACGAATTGAGTTCCCGATAACATCTGAAGAAGACCTGATGGTCCGAGTTGTCAGAAGTACACAGGGAGAGATCCTAGTCCCGGAGCTTGGTGTTGAGATCTCACCAGGTCCTGCCTGTGAGGGTTTTGTCTCCAATGTTGAGGGGATCCTTATGCGGATAGATAAAGTCCTTGATAGTGCACTTATCGAAGGCGATGATGAGCAGCGCAGGAACGCCATGGATCTCAAAGAGAAGATCACGCAGGTAAGAGCAGGAACATTTCCAATAACCCTGATCATTAATGATCCAATGGGAAACTCCCTGATCGATTCAGATCGCGCTAAAAAAGAGTCCTATGAGATCTGTTCCGATTCACTCTGAATCAGGGATTATCTGATCTCTTTTCCTTTCAGGAACACACCTGGTTCCTTAGTAACCCTGCCGACAATTTCTGCATCAGGGAAGACTGATTTGACTGCTGTAACACCTGATTCAGGTACGATGCAGACATATCCCATTCCCATGTTAAAGGTCCGGTACATCTCGCTGTCAGAGATTTTTCCCTTCTCCTGTATCCATCGATAGATGTCCTGGGGCTCCAGCGGTTTGTCTATCGAAAACCCATACCCTGATAGACGAGTCAGATTGAGAAGCCCACCACCAGTTATATGGCACATTCCATGAACCTTTGTCACGGCAGTGAGTTTTAGTACATCTGCATAGATCCGGGTGGGAGTCAGGAGGACCTCTCCGATAGTCCTGCCATCGTTAAGCTTTTCATCATAGGATCCATGTTCTGCGACCATCCTCCTGGCAAGTGTCAGACCATTACTATGAATTCCTGATGATGGGATCCCAACAATGAGGTCTCCCGGGGCAACCAGATCACCACTAATCACTTTGCCTTTCTCCTGGATTCCAAGACAGGCACCGGCAAGGTCAAGACCCTGGACGAGCCCCTTCAGGGTAGCGGTCTCTCCACCTACAATCGAGATATTTGAAAGCCTGGCACCCTCATTGAGCCCAATTCCAATCTGTTTCATCTGCTCAAGCGAGAGTGCATTGGTTGCCACATAATCTACGAATGCCACCGGTTCGAGGTTCATGACATAGAGATCGTTGACATTCATAGCAATGCAGTCTATCCCAACGGTTGACCAGTCTTCCAGCTCATCAGCGATAAGCATCTTTGTGCCGACGCCGTCAACTGCAAGTGCAAGGACGTGAGAGCCAAAGTTGATAAACCCCGCAAAATGGCCGATATCGGAGGCCATCTGAAAGTCTCCTTTTCGCTTGAAGGTCAATTGAGAGACCAGGGCTTTTACAGCCTGTGCCTCAAGGTCAATATCAACCCCTGCTTCCCGGTATGCATCCTTGTTGTTGTCAGTCATCAGTATTCCTCACACTTATTTGAGAGTTCAAACTCATCATGGAGGACCATAACTGCCCGGGGGCCGTCCTCCTGTTTCACTACAAACGAGATGTTCACTTCAGATGAGCCTTGAGAGATCATCATAGCATTGATCCCAGCCTTTCCAAGGGCAGAGAATGTCCGCCCTGCAGTCCCTGCCATACCTGCCATGCCTGAACCAACAACTGCAACTGCACAGACATCCTCATTTGCAGTGATCTCCCTAAAGACACAACGTTCTTTCAGCGGCTGCAGAGCATCCATCGCGGTCTTTACCTGCTTTTCCTCGATTATAAGTGAAATATTTGCTTCAGATGAACCCTGAGAGATCATCATAACATTGATCTGATTCTCGGCAAGAATGGAGAAGATATGCTTCGCAACCCCGGGTCTTCCGATCATCTGGGCACCGGTGATGGTGATCGCAGCAACTTTGTCAATAAAGGTGATGGCTTTGACCACCCTCGTCTCACGACGCTCACCCTTCTCAATACAGGTGCCCGGATATGTGGGATTGAAGGTGTTTTTTACCCACACCGGGATGTTCTTCTGCATTGCCGGTTCGATCGAGCGTGAGTGCATGACCTTGGCACCGAAGTAGGATAGTTCCATCACCTCGATGTACGAGATCCTGGG
>QKDV01000244.1 GCA_003251955.1 Methanospirillum hungatei | reverse complement strand
ATCCGTACTCGGCGTTGAACTGGAACATCCCCCTGCCTGGATCTACCTGACCGCCGCGTGAGCCCTTGAGAAGTATTCCATCTTTGCATGACTCCAGAATCTCCTCGAATGATGCATCACCGTTCTCAACAAAGGTGTTACTCATCCTGACGATCGGAATCTCACCGGCCATACCGCGGCAGTGTCCTGATATTCCATCTCCTACTCTTGCAAGAGTCTCCTTTGAATGAAGATACGAACTCATGACCCCGCCTTTTATTATTTCGGTCCTGCTGGTTGCTGAACCCTCATCATCTACCGGGCAGAATCCAAACTCGACGAGCGAGGGATCGTCAACAATGGTGATAATGGGAGAACCGATGGTCTCTCCAATCTTTCCTTTAAGGACAGAGTTACCTTCCCGTACAAGGTCTCCCTCGGCTGCATGACCTACTGCCTCGTGAGCAAACACTCCCCCGAGTTCTGGATCAAGAATTGCATGCATCCGCCCTCCTTTTGCAGGTTTTGCATCGAGAAGAGCGATAGCACGATCAGCTGATTCTCGGGCAAGATCCTGACGATGCCTGATATTCAGACCCCTGATGGTATGGTCTCTCTCGTATCCCATCTGAACAACACCGCCACGGCTTGCAACTGCGAGTACTGAAAAACCACATCTGCAGAGTTCATACCTGTACTCGTTGCCAGATGAGTCCATGAAATGAATCTCCTCGGCTTTCTCGATGTATGTAACTCTCCTGCTCACGATATGCTCGCCCTGGGTCGATTTTTCAAGGTCCTGGAGGATTGCTACCTTCTCTTCTATCCCAACACTTCTCGGGTCTTCCCCGGTCTTTGGGATATCATGGATTCGTGATGGAACTGTTGCAATATCAACCCGCTCGTTGGTTATCTGTGAAGCTGTCATCGCCTCTGCAAGCAGTGATCGGTTGCATTCATCAGTTCCAATCTTGTCTCCTGAAACCGAGAGGATACCCCAACCGAGATCTCCGAGCGCCCTGATGGTGGCTTTGTCGTAAAAAGAGGTACCTGCCTGTTCCACCCTGCCGTTATCGATATCGATCTGGGTCACTTCACCGCGTACCCTTCTGATATCGTAATACCGTGGCTCTGATGTCATCAGACAACCGTCCGTGGGACTGCCAAGTCTGGTGCAAGGATTGACTTGGTGGTTGCATGGGTTATTGATTTTATTCGGTCAAGGAAGCTTGCCCGATCTTCGGGGACGAGGGCAATGTCGAGAACCTCTTCGATTGATGTGACTGGAATGATCTCAACCAGTGATTTGTACTCTTCCTCAATGAGGACATCCTCAAGATTTGCCTTTGGTATGATGATCTTCTTGATTCCTGCCTTTGCTGCTGCCTCGATCTTATAGGTTACACCACCAATGGGCAGGACATCTCCCCGTACTGAGAGTGATCCGGTCATCGCAATATCCTGCCGTACCGGGATCTGTTCAAGAGCACTGATTGCAGCGGTTGCAACAGTCACAGAGGCTGAATCTCCCTCTACTCCCTGGTATGTCCCGATGAACTGGATATGGATATCGATATTTCTAATGTCTTTTCCGGTAAACCGCTTCAGTAGTGCACCGACGTTCTTGATCGATTCCTGTGCAATCTCCTTTAAAAGACCAGTTGCGATGATCTCACCACCATCGCCCTGAGAAGGAGTGATTGCCGCCATGATTGGCAGGACAGAACCAGCATCGCTTCCCATAACCGCAAGCCCGTTCACTCTCCCGATTTGGACTCCGTCAACGACCGCAAGCTCATACTCACGGGTTCTCCTGATTACCTGTGCAGAAATCTGGTCCTCGATAGATCGGGCAGTCTTCTTTGCCTCAATGACATGAGCACGTGTTGTAAGATCTGCAGACTCCTGGCGTGCCAGATCTCCGGCAACCCTGATGAGACCGCCCATATCACGAAGCCGGAGGGTGAGGTGCCCCTTCCTGTTTGATCTTCTCCTGGCCTCATGGAGAACTTCTTCAATAGCACTCCGGTCAAAGTGTGGGATCATTCCGTCGTTCTTGATCTCCTGAGCAATGAACCTGATGAACTTCTCCTGGTTTTCAGGGTTATCAGGCATCGTGTCCTCCATGTAGACCTCGTACCCGTTACCCCTGATACGTGACCTTAGTGCCGGGTGCATCCCTTCGATTGCATCAAGGTTACCTGCTGCAACCATTACGAAGTCGCAGGGAACCGGCTCGGTTCTGACCATTGCCCCTGATGAGCGCTCACTCTGGCCGGTGATTGCAAATTCTCCCTCCTGCATGGCGGTCAACAGGCTCTGCTGTGCAGCGAGTCCGAGGGTATTGATCTCATCGATGAAGAGGACACCTTTATGAGCCCTGTGAATGGCCCCTCCCTCTACCCTATCGTGGGCAGGGGTTTCAAGCCCGCCAGACTGAAACGGATCATGTCTTACATCGCCGAGAAGGGCACCTGCATGGGTTCCTGTTGCATCCACAAAAGGTGCTGTTGTCGTCTTTTCATGGGAGACTAGGAGTTTAGGCACCATCTGCTCCTCACGCGGTGTTGCATATCTGAGTGCCATGAAGACAAAGGCAGCAGCGATGATTCCCATCAGCCACTGGTAGGTGATAAAGGAGTACCCGATGATACCAAGCATCAGGATCATGATGAGAGTGTTTCGTAGTTGTGCCTTCTTTCTGGCTTCTGCCTTGTGAGCAGCTACGATCTCCTTTCCCCTTCCTGCTTTTACTGTCCTGATTATTGGTTCGTTTGAATCTTCTGAGTTCGGGTACACGAGGATATCCTGCATCTCTTCTTTAGGCAGGAGTTCAGCCATTGCTTTTGCAAGCATGGATTTTCCGGTTCCCGGAGTTCCGATCATCATCACGTGTCGGCGCTGGATTGCAGCTTTCCTGATGACTTCAACAGCATGCTCCTGTCCGATAACCTGATCGATCAGACTCTCGGGAACCTGAATTACACGTGACGATCCATCATCAGATGTAGTAGTTGATTCAGATGCTGAATTCTGTTGACCTGCTCCTTCCTGCGCAGATATTTGAGGCTGGACATCTGCAGACTCCGGGTTCTGCTGACCGTTTTCCTCTACCTGGGGCTCTGACAAATCTCTCCGGTCTTCCGGCATATTGGTATTTGATGGCTTATTATCCTCGGGATCCATTATAGCGTGTACACCTTTAAAGCGGTTAATCAGTATTCATTCGGGGACAATTGTTTAAGTACTTTCAGCAAAAGTATAAGCCAGCATGAAGATCATCAGCACCCGGCGGTCGCAGGTTCTTGCCGGCAGAATAGCAGAGATCCTGCAAAAGCCGCTGGTAGATGTCAGATGGACCCAGTTTCCTGATGGCGAGATCTACCTGCGGTCTGGTGAGATCTCGGATCGTATGGTAATCGTGGGAAGTCTGGTTGAGAGTGATGATCTGATTGAACTGTTGCTTCTTACAGATGTCTGCAGCGGTTCAGATATCACTCTCGTTCTTCCATATATGGGTTATGCTCGGCAGGATAAACAGTTCAATCCGGGTGAACCGCTTTCAGCTCGGATTATTGCACGAACGCTTGGTTCTGGGGTTAGCAGGGTTATTACTGTCAACCTACATGAGAAGTCAATCGTGCCCTTCTTCGGGGTTCCGACCATTGATACCTCGCTCGCAGGAGAGATGACATCAGCTATACAAAAACTCTCATGTAATTCACCTCTGATTCTTGGACCTGATATTGGTGCAGCAGAACTTGCACAAAATATTGGAGCAGCAGGAGGCTGGGAGTCCGATCATTTGCATAAAGTCCGGTTGTCAGGTGTTGAAGTTCGGATTGAACCAAAGGAGATACCGGTAAAGGGAAGAGATGTTGTGATCATTGATGATATCATCTCAACAGGAGGAACTCAGGCTACCGCAGCGGCTATGCTTCTTGAGCAGGGGGCTGCTTCGATATGTACTGTCTGTGTTCATGGTGTTCTGGCAACCGGTGCTTATACTCACCTGAAGAGTGCAGGAATCAGCCAGGTTATCAGCAGTGATACCATCGAAAGTGCCTGTAGTGGTTACACTGCAGCCAGGATAATCGCCGATGCCCTCAACAGATAATTCAACAACTGAATCAACAGCCGGATTAACCGCTTCATCTTCAGAATCTGGATGTAAAGTGCTGATTCTTGATACCTCTGCGTTCTTCCTCTCAATTCCACTTGAAGGGAAACTTTATACAGTTCCCAGGGTTGAGTCGGAATTAAAAGACCTTCGTGGAAAAGCAAGGTTTTCAGTTCTCCTGGATGAAGGGATGGAGATCAAGCCTCCGCTTCAGAAGTCCCTAAAATCTGCCAAGGAAGCAGCAGAGAAATGTGGAGATCTTCGTGTTCTCTCTGATACTGATAAAGATCTGATAGCTCTTGCACTTGAGGTTAAGGGAATACTGGTATCAGATGATTTTGCAATACAAAATACTGCTCTAGCCCTTGGAATTCCGGTACAGTCTATCATTCAGCGTGAAGCTGGTCCCCGAATATGGCAGTTTAGGTGCACCGGGTGTGGCAAGTATTTTGATCAGATCCCAACAAAAGCTGGCGATTGTCCGATCTGTGGTTCGGCATTAAAACGAAAGACTAAATAGATCCCCGGAGATTTCTTTCCTGATGTCTACGATCGAAGATCTCATTCAGAAGGCACGTCTCCTGAGAAGTGAAGGCCATAGCCCCGGTCAGATCGCGGACGAACTCTCTCTCTCCATGGAAACTGTGACCTGGCTCCTAACCCAGGAGAAAGGTGCATCAACTCCGAAAGATGTCCATATTGACTGGACTACTGTCAGTGGGGATGCAGTACTGCTTCATGAGAGCAGTATGATGCTGATGTCCCGTTACCGCATGATGCAGCCGGAAGATACTGCACCAACAGCGATTGTCGGCATATCTGTATCCGGAATCCCCCTTGCTACACTAATGGCAGCATCAGAAGGGAGTCGTCTTGCAATTTATCATCCGTCTAAGCATAGTGCAGCCGAAACCCCGATGGGATCAATGAGTGGTAACTTCGGGATAAATCCTGGTGATCAGTGCGTGGTTGTAGATGATGTCATCACTTCCGGCGACACACTCCATGAGGTTGTTGCATATCTGAAAAGTCATGGTGCAACCCCTCTTGCATGCTGTGTCCTTTTTGATAAGCGCGGAATAAGGGAGATTGAAGGAGTCCCTGTATATAGTCTCTTCAGAATTTCCCGAATAGATTAATAATTCCTTTTTTTCAGGACTAATGCGCAACCCATATATAGAACCTTAAATCCACCTGTATTCATACGGAGGATACTCTATGCTTGCGCAACAGCCTGTAATCATCTTACGAGAGAATGTGGAACGGACGCACGGATATGAGGCGCAGCGCTCAAATATTGCGGCCGCAAAGGCACTTGCCGAGGCTGTAAGATCCACTCTTGGTCCCCGGGGCATGGATAAGATGCTCATTGATGGAACTGGGGACATCACCATCACTAACGACGGAATTACTATTCTTGATGAGATCTCTGTTCAGCACCCGGGTGCAAAGATGGTCATTGAGGTCTCACGGACCCAGGATGAGGAAGTCGGTGACGGTACAACCACCGCTGTTGTGCTTGTCGGCTCTCTTATGGAACAGGCGGAAATCCTTCTGAACAAGAAGATTCATCCGACTGTCATATGTCGTGGGTACCGGATGGGAATGGCCAAGGCTCTTGAGATTCTTGATGGTATGGCAACAACTGTAGATCCTTATAACAAGGATATCCTTGCTTCAATCGTGCAGACTGCCATAACCGGGAAGTCTATCGAGAATGTCAAGGAGAAGATAAGTGAGATTGCAGTAGATGCAGTCACAGCAGTTGCAGAGAAGAACGGGAAGAAGATCATCGTTGATGAGGATGATGTTCAGATAAAGTCTCACAAGGGATCATCTATGGATGATGCCGAACTGGTTCGCGGTGTAGTTCTCGATAAGACCCGTGTAAATCAGGCTATGCCACGGTTCATCAAGAATGCAAAAGTTGCCCTGGTTACAAGTCCTCTTGAGATCAGAAAGACCGAGGTCAAGGCAAAGATCAAGATCAACAGCACCGAACAGGTTGATGCATTCGGTCAGCAGGAGCGTGAAGCCCTGAAGGCAATGGCAGATGCAATTATATCAACCGGTGCAAATGTCCTCCTCTGTCAGAAAGGCATTGCTGATGCAGCTCAGTACTTCCTTGCCAAGGCAGGCGTCATGGCAATTGAAGATGTTCCTGAAAAGGACATGAAGTTTGCAGCACGTGCTCTGAATGCAACCATCGCAAACAAGCCTGACGATCTTACCAAGTCCATGCTCGGAACTGCAGCTGGAGCAGAGGAGATCGAAGACACCGAGATGACCAAGATCTACGGTTCCAAGAACCCCAAAACTGTAACCATCCTGTTGCGTGGAACCACCACCTACCTGGTTGACGAACTGGAACGTGCAATGGTGGATGCAACACGTGTTGTCATGGACACGATGGAAGACGGGAAGTATGTACCAGGTGGCGCAGCAATCGAGACCGAACTGGTACTAAAACTTCGTGATTTTGCAGCTACTATCGGTGGCAGAGAACAGATTGCCATTGAGTCTTATGCTGATGCTTTTGCAGCCATCCCAATCACGCTCGCAGAAAATTCAGGGATGAACCCGATTGATAAACTGGTTGAACTCAAGTCTGCACATGCAAAAGGCAAGAGAAACTATGGCCTTAATGTTTTCACCGGAAAAAGTGTAGATATGCTGAGCGAGGGAGTCATCGAACCACTCCGGTGCAAACGTCAGGCCATCCAGTCATCAGCAGAAGCAGTTGAGATGCTGCTCCGCGTTGATGATATGATGGTATCTCGCAATGATGCGCCGGGTCTTGGCGGGATGTAATTCCCCTTTCTTTTTCTCTCGCTTGAATTAGATCGCTTCGATATCCTTAAACCTGAATTTGTTCTATTAATGTTGCTATCTGAGCCGAGGTAGTCTAGCCCGGGAAGGCGGTGGTCTCGAAAACCACTGG
>QKDV01000286.1 GCA_003251955.1 Methanospirillum hungatei | reverse complement strand
CCTTGTTGACGAACATGTACCTGCCCTGAAGATCCCTGGCCCAGAGCATATCAGGGACGGTATCACAGATCTGGCGCATCATTGAGTACATGGACTCGTACCTCTCTTTTCCTGTGAGAAGTTCTGAATGCATCTCCTCTTGTGAGAGTGCAGATCCAATGATGGAAGCAGCTGCCTGCAGTGCATCGACCTCAACTACTGCCCACTGGCGTTCGGTAAGACAGTCACAGAACCAGATCATCCCTCTGACTTTCCTGTCTGCAACAATGGGGAATGCAGCAATAGACTTGATATGCTCCGTTTTTATAAATTGTTCAGCAACATCAGAAAAATAAATAGCAGGTCCAACAACCGGAGATCCCTGTAGGATCTTCTCCTCCCAAAACGAATCATTTTCAGGAGTTAAGATCAGTCCCTCTGCAGGCTCTTGATCTACGAGTCTGCTCCAGCCACAGAGGCGATAATACTGGTTATCGAAGGGATTGCTTGGATCCTCCCTGAAGATGAGTACCATATCTACCTCGGTTGCCAAACCGAACAGGGTCAAAGATTCTTTCAGAGCTTTATTGAATGCCTCACCACCGAGGAAGAGCGTGGCAACCAGGCTCACTGCCTCAAGGATAGCATCCCTACGCTTCAGAGCGAGCCTTGCATGATGCTTGGTGATCGCATATTCAACTTTATGGTTAAGTTCGGCAAAGAGAGTTTTAGTATCTCCTCCTTTCTGGATGAAAAAGTCTGCACCGGTATTGATAGCCTCTATTACCACAGTCTCTCTTCCCCTGCCACTAAAGAGGATGAATGGGAGCTCTGGATCAAATGAACGGATCTCTTTCAGAAATTCGATCCCGTTCATCATCGGCATCTCATAATCAGATATTACACATGAATATGAGCCAGATTTAAGGAGAGTTAGTGCTTCTTCCGCATTATAGACCACATCAACCCTGAAACGCCCTCCACGTTCAAGGCACAACCTGGTTATGTCACAGATCATCGGCTCATCATCCACATGAAGCACCCGTTCATGTGCGATTGCGGGTAGGTCTGCCTGGTTATTCATGTATCAGGTTTATCACTCGGATTTTCATCTAATAATCAAGGTCTATGGGGAAAATCAGATAAAATCATTAATATTATTTGTAGGATTTCCTTACCTATGTTAATGCGTTGCAAATATTAATAGTCAATGAGAAATTACAACAATCCCCTTCTGACTGATGTCTTTCACATGATCCAATCTGAACATTTTGGGGACGAGATATTATCTAACCAGACGTCAACATAGAATTAATGAGAATATTACCGGTTATTTTCACTCTATTCATTCCAATTATCTTACTATCCACATTAGCATCGGCAACTCCTCTCTCAATACAAAATCAGTCTGTTCAGGCTGTAATCCCAGCAGTAACTGTGAATACCTCACAGACTGGCCCATCACCTATGGCAAATCTCACCCTGACTCCTGCTCCAACTAGTAAAGTGAATTCCTCCAATAAGACCCAAACCGCTCCGGTGAACCCCTCTGTTAGTAACATCAGTTTAGCAGATCAACAGTTTCTCTTCCTGATGAACCAGTACTGGATCCCTGATTTTTATGATATCAAAGGTCGCGTTGACGGAGCTGCAACATTTGGTACCGATCTACCCCAGATGTTAAACCTTACCACTGATTATGCTCGGATACGTCTGACTAAAAACATCAACGAGACGAATGGATATTCTCTCTCCCCATCTGTCAGCAGTCTGAGAAACGAATATCAGACAGGGGCTGGACGGTGTATTAGGGTTATTGAAAGTATTATGGTGCTGAACCGGAGTTCTGAAATGTTCGGACAGGATGTACCTACCCGGACTGCTGCCCTCTCGTTGTATGGAACCTGGCTTGAGTACCAGACCATGAAATGTTACAATCTCCCTAACATTACCTATCCTGACCTTGCAACAGTACCTCCTGACCAGTTTATGCAGGTCATGGGGGCAATAACCTCATGATTTGGAGCCCTTCATCTCCAGTTAATCCAGTAGAGGATCGGAAGTTGTTTCAGATTGCAGTCATTGGTGCTGCAGAAGCAGATGAACATGAAGAGGAACTTGCATTCAGAGTGGGCATCCTAATCGCAAAGGAAGGATGTATCCTTCTGTCCGGTGGAAGAGGCGGGGTGATGGAGGCTGCAAGCAGGGGTGCTAGTGAGACTGGCGGGCTTGTTGTAGGTATCGTTCCAGGTTCTGAAGGGAATCACTACCTCGATGTAACTATCAGGACGCAGATGGGTCATGCAAGAAATGCCATCATCGTCGAATCGGCTGATGCAATCATCGCAGTGTCAGGAAGTTATGGAACGCTCTCTGAAATTGGAGTTGCGCTCAGAATCGGCAGACCTGTATTCGGGATTGAGACCTGGGATATTCCAGGCCTGATACCCTGTTCTACCCCGGAGGAAGCAGTTCGAAATGCGGTCGGATTTTGTATGTGCCATTAAATTGTAATAAACTGGAGCGTTTAGCATCTTTTCAGGCTGTGATGAGGCATCAGGACACTATAAAATGAAGAATCTATAAGAAATAATATTTATTTCTCCTTTTCTTCTGATGAACAGAACGGAGCATTTTTAGTATCTCAGAAGACATTTATTGCGATACCGTGGGGATCAAAGAATGGCTCATACCTCAAGATAAGGTGTTTTTTGACCTCTTCGAGCGTTTAGCCCATATAGTTGTCATATCCGCCGAAGAACTTGAGTCGATGGTGAACAACCAACAGGATCGAGATGCTGCCTTTAAGACAATTAAGGCTCTTGAGCATCAAGGTGACCAGATAACACATGAAATCTACGAAAATCTAAACCGGACATTTATTACTCCGCTCGATCCTCTAGAGATCTCACGTCTGGCCTCGGCGCTGGATGACATTCTGGATTATATTGATGATTCAGCAGAGAAGATGATCAATTACGGCGTTCTTGAGTTTGATGATTATATGCAGGACTTCGCCCAGTTGATTCGACTTTCTGTTGTTCAGATTGAGATCGGAGTCAAGTTTATCAGGTCAACCAAGGAGTTGTCAAAACTTGAATCTTGTGGGATAGAGGTCAACCGGCTGGAGAACCTTGCAGATGATCTGCTCTCAAAATCGATCAAACACTTGTTCATGGGCAAAGATCCGGTAATAATGATAAAACTCAAGGATATCTACGAATGCCTCGAAACAGCGACGGATAAATGTGAGGATGTCACAAACGTCCTTTCTGATATTAGCATCCGTCATTCGTGATTCAGATGGAGCCAATCCTCATCATCGGCATCGCGGTGGCACTCATCTTTAACTTTTTGAATGGGCTACACGACGCTGCAAATTCAATATCCACGATTGTTGCAACCAGGGTTCTCAGGCCGATTCAGGCTGTAGCCCTTGCAGCCTTTTTCAATCTCGTAGGTCCACTTTTCTTCACAACAGCAATCGCAAAGACTATCGGGAAAGGAATTATTGTTCCCGGGTGGCTGACCCTTGATGTGATTATTATCGGGATCCTAGTTGCCTCATTCTGGATCTACTTCACTGCTTACATCGGTATTCCCATATCATCCACACATGCTATGATTGGGGGGCTTATCGGCGCAGCCGTTGCGTATGGTGGCCCTGCTGTAGTAATTCTTCCAACTCTTGAATTGCTGGAAGGTCTGGTCCTGTATGGGTTAGTCGGGATAATCGTCGGAGCAGTTATTCTGACACTGCTTGCAAAGCGCAACCAGGAGGAGAACTTGAGACTGTATGCAACACTTGGTGGATATTTCGGATTTATATTTACAATTCCCATCTGTATTGCTCTACACCTCCTCCCGATATCTGGTATTGTAAGTATCGTTCTTTTTATTGTGATATCTCCTTCTCTTGGGCTTGCTCTGGCTTTTCTACTTGGTTGCCTGGTTATCAGGATCTGTAGAAACAAAGATCATAAGATGATGAATCTGATCTTCAACAAGCTCCAGATTGTATCGTCAGCATTCTATAGCATCGGTCATGGCAGCAATGATGCACAGCATGCAATGGGTATTATTACAGCCATGCTGGTGACTGCCGGAGTACTCAGCGATTTTACTGTACCTCTTTGGGTCATTCTTCTCTCAAGTGCAGCGATATCTCTTGGGACGCTGACAGGAGGGTGGCGGATCGTTCAGACAATGGCAAAACGTATCACCCATCTTCGCCCATATCAGGGATTTTGTGCAGAGACGGGTGGTGGAATTGTCCTCCTTATGGTAACCCTCTTTGGGGTCCCGGTTTCTAGTACTCACGCGATAAGTGGATGTATTATGGGGGTTGGTGCTACCCAGGGAAGTTCGTCTGTCAACTGGGGTGTTGTCAGAAGGATTGTGACCGCCTGGGTTATCACGATCCCGCTGACCGCTGCCTTCTCCTGGATTGTATTTGCAATGTATCTTACAATCTGGGGTTGAATTCCATTTTTAGTTCTACCAAGTCAAGTTGATACTCTTATATGCATGCAGGCATAACAGGTCATCTGACAGCGGGTACCTGCATTGTTCGGGCCTTGGCCTCTAGGCGAATGAATCTTGATTCATTGCTATTAGGCTAGCCACATTCCAGGGGTTATATTCTCTTAAAACTGATCAGACTTTTGAGTCGGCAGTTATTAGAGAAAAACCATTATTGATGGTACTCCTGCCGAGGAGTGATCAAGCATGAAGGAATTATATGAGAAGATGATCCGGGAAGCGATGGCAGCACAGCGTGCTGACGTCACTACAGTACAAAAGAAACGCGGAACAAAATTCTCGATGGCTGACGCAAAGCCCTATCTTGATGCAGTTGCCGGAATGAAGGCAGTGGAAGGGCAGAGCAAAGCTGTAATCGATCTTCATAAGGAGTCGGTAACATCACACTATACAATCCTCTCAAATCTTACCAAGACTGTCCGGCCTGAAGACGATCCCTTTGTCGAACATTACCAGACACCGGTGATTCTGGAGATCCTTTGTGATAAGGATCCGGCATTCAAAAAGAGCATGGCCGAGTTTGTCAAGGAGATCAATAAGAGCGAGGCTATCATCGGTCTTGAGTCTGCAAGACGGTATGCAGGGTTTTACGGCCCGACATGTGTCGTGGACTTTGCCCTGATTCCAGGTAGCACTAGTAATGTTGTTAACCAGATCCTCACAAAAACCAACATTCCCGATGATCACAAGAAGGCAATTCTTGCTGCAAAGTCATGGGGAATGAACACTAGTTACGGGGTCGGTGATGTATTTGCCCATGCGGTAGAATCTGGTGATACTCTCGCTGCAGCAACCAAGAAAGAGATCGAGATGCTCGCCTCGATCTACACGAACCCGGTTTCTGCACAGGCTGAACTTATGGACTCCCTGGGTCAGAACTCCTTTGATTGCAGGAAATACATGCAGCAATACCGGGCAAAGATGGAGCCCTTTGTTCAGGCAGCAATCGATGACAAGGTTCACTATGCAAATATCGTGACTATCCCCGCATACTGTGTCGGTGATGTTGCCCATCATATATCCCAGTCCACCTTTAACATGTGCAAGGATGACATGGTGATGGGGATTATAGAGGCAGTCACCGATGTTATTGAAAACAGTATGATGGCATCGCTTGCAAAGTTCAAGACCCCGGAACAACTCGTCTCTGTTGCGACCGGTGCAAGTGCAGCTGCTGTTGAGTATATCCTTGAGATGGATGGGTTTAACGCACTGATGATCGTAGACCTGCTCACCAAGCGGTATCATAATTATGTCCAGCTCAACCCGACAAGAGGAGCTGCAGCAGAACTGCACAACTGTGATTTCATGGATATGATCTACCGTGGTTGGGGAATTCTTGACCGGGCACGTAAGATCAGAAATGGTTCAGGAAAGGATCTGAAGCCTACTGTCTCCGGTCTTCCGATCGATCTCACACCGGTATACAAACATGAAATCATCAACAATCCCCAGTGGTATGCATACCCTGCCTGTGCAATTACAGTCCGTCTTTCTGCCTTAATGCGGCTTGCTGATTATCCATGCCTCCTTACAAGTGAGCCAATAACAGCAACACTGATGACCAATGTAATTGCCCTGAAGAAGGATATCCCCGCTGCTCCGGCAAGGATATGCAAGAACTGTGCTTCTGCCTCGTGTGTTGACTTCAGGCACGAGTATTGCCAGTACCGTGAAGCAGTATAGGTGACTATTGATGAAGTGTTATGTCTGTGCAAAACAGGGAAAGACCACCGAGGCTGTGGGGATCTGTATCATCTGTGGGATGGGCCTTTGCATGGATCATGCAATCCGCGAGGAGCGTGTTATCTGGGAAGGGGGATACCCGTTCCCGGCCCAGAAGATGAAGAAGACTCTGCCGAGGATCCTATGTAGTGACTGCGCACAAGCAATCGGAGAGGAGTAATCCCATGGCTTCCCTTTTTAAGAGATCGGTTACGGAAGGGATTGGTACAGCACTTCTGGTGTATTTCGGAGCAGGTGCTGCGGCAATCACCCTGATGATAAGCCAGGGAGTAAAACCTGCCACATCATTCAACATCGGAATAGGTGTACTCGGGGGTCTTGGTGACTGGCTTGCTATCGGTCTTGCGTTTGCCTTTGTCATTGCAGCTGTTATATATGCAACCGGCAGGATCTCTGGTGCTCACATCAACCCTGCGGTGACGATCGCTCTCTGGGTGACAAAACGGTTTCCATCCACTGACTGTGGTGCATACCTTGTTGCCCAGCTGATTGGTGCTGCAGTAGGAAGTTTTCTCTTTGCAGCCTCTGTCGGTATGGATGCGGTTACTATCGGAGGTCTTGGCGCAACTGCCCCGTTTCCGGGCATTAGCATAGGACAGGCGATACTTGCTGAGTTCATCGGAACCTTTATCCTGATGCTGGTAATCATGGGTGTTGCTGTTGATAAACAGGCGCCAGCCGGGTTTGCAGGCCTTGCTATCGGTCTTACTGTTGGTGGTGTTATCACTACCACCGGAAATATTGCCGGTGCTTCGCTTAATCCTGCACGAACC
>QKDV01000118.1 GCA_003251955.1 Methanospirillum hungatei | reverse complement strand
CAGACCAGAACTACCCGCCGTTTGAACAGATCACAAAGTCCGAGGAGTACCAGGGAATATCAGCAGATCTTCTCCGTGAGATCGCAAAAAATACCGGTCTTCGGATCAGAGTCGCACATGAAAAGGACTGGGAATCCTGTATTTCAAAGATCAAAAACGAGAGTGTGGATGTTCTTGGAGCAGTGTATGTCTCCAGTCTCAGGAATGACTACCTGACCTATTCTGAACCCTATTATCATTCAATACTTCCTATCATAACAAAATCAAATACTTCGACAGACATGACCCTTGATCAATTTGCAGGCAAAAGGGTCGCTTCAGTTGGTGAATATACCACAACCCTGCTCCTGAAAGAGAAATATCCGGATATCATCATCGTTCCAGTGCCAGATGTTAAATCGGGACTAATGGCAGTATCAATTGGAACTGCTGATGCGTATTTTGGTGATTTCGCCGTTTCCACTTATTATGTCGACTCTGAGGGGATAACCAACCTCCATGTGGCAGGTTCATACAAACCAGAGAACCCTGATGAGTTCTCTTATGCCTTCGGAATTAGGAAGAGCGAGCCAGAACTTGTCGGTATACTAAACAAGGGGCTCAAAGCAATACCTCCTGAAAAACGTGAGGAGATATTCAGGAGGTGGGTATCTCCCTCACTCACAAAAACTCAGATCGAACCGGCAATTATCCTGTTCACCATCGGGATATTGGCTGCCCTCCTGCTGTTAATCGGTGGAGTGATACTTTGGAACCGAGCCCTGACTAGGGTTGTGAGTGAAAAGACATGTGATCTTGAGCGTGAACTCACCGAACATAAGAAAACAGCAGACACCCTGCTTATCACGCGATTTACCGTTGATCACAGTCACGCTATGTTCCTCTGGATTGATAACCAGAAGATCATTCGTGACTTCAACGATACCTTCTGTCAGGAGACGGGGTATTCAAGGGAAGAGATCAAAGATCTCTACTTTCCTCTCCTCGACCTGGGACTAACTGAAGTTATTATAAATGACTTGTTCACCCGTGTAAGAGATGAAGGGCGGATCAGGGTAGAATCTGAAATAATGACCAAATCCGGAGCATGGATGCCGGTCGAAATTGTGCTCTGGTACTTCACCTTCGAAGGGAACGAATGGTTCTGCACAGAGATAGAGAACATCACCGAGCGGAACCGGTTTGAACAAGAGAGGGAGACTGCAATTACACAGATCCAGCGTAATCTTGCTGAACTCTCACTCTTAAATGACGGGATCAGAAACCCACTCACAGTCATTCTCAGTGCTACTGAGATGTCCAATAATTCCCGTGCACCGGTCATTGAGGAGCAGGTCAGAAAGATAGATGCAATGATAAACCAACTCGATCAGCGTTGGAACGAATCAGAGAAGATCTTCAGTTTCCTGAAGAAACATTATGGAGTCTCGATAAACAAACCAGAAGAGAGTGAGACAAATCAACAGGAAGAGTCAGAATTTCGGAGAGAATCGTGAGGTTCGGAGAATATCGTGCCCACAACCCCTTCATACGGTCTGAAAACCGAGATCCTGAGATCACGGTGAATGGCAGGGTGATTTATCACACTGACCACCGGGATGCCGCTTTTGCACACGGTTGTTAAGAGTTCAAGAAGCGGAGGGGGGGTCATGCCGAACACTGCTGAACCAGTCATTCCTACAATCTGATCACGACTTTTTTCGATCAACTGTTCAAACGCAGGATTGACGTCGATGAACAAGTAATCTGTTACTACTCCTGCCTCGTCTGTGATCATTTCCCTGATGGCATGCCCGTCGCTCATATGCATAAAGAGAGCCTGATATTGCTGTTCCTGATGATGAGCATACAGGTTAGCCTGCCGTATCTCATCGATCTGTTCTCTCAGTTCCTCTTCATCTCCTGCGATCCGTTCATAGGCTTCCCTGAGATCCTCTTCAATCCGTTCCCTTCTTGAGATCTCACGTGCCTGCTGGACATTCTGCAGACCCTGCAGTGACAAACGGCTGGCGATGACAAAGAGAGCATCTGAAATCTTTTGAAACTGCTCGCTGCTCATCCTAGGAACAGTAGCGAGTGCCTCAGAAAATTCTTTTCGATCTGCTCCAATCTCGTCTGCATAAAGGAGCATCCGATCATAGTCAGCCTGTTCATCAAGTACCTGACCAATGAGCCAGTTTGCCACATGTCTTGTCCCGATGCTGATGCTGGTTCCGGCATCCCAGAGACCACCAGATAAACATGGAGATATTACGGGCCCTTCTGGATGATACCTGCCAAGCACAGCATCAGAGATGTAACAGTTTTTTTGACCTTTTTCAGTCTTCCTGATGATATTATTGCAGAGATGGCAGAAGTTGCTGGGCTTTGTGATGGGTGTTCCATCAAGTTCAGTGATAATGGATGCAACGCCGGTCGCCGAAGAGAAGGCGTTTTGGATCTCCTGGATATCATCGATGCTGAAGACATCATAAAAGGTGAGTGATGTAGTGTCTGTTTCAGGACTTGTGAGTGAGACGATCTTATGTCTGATCGCATCTTCCGCCAGTTTTCTTCTTACTGCCTGCCTGACATTAGATGCCAGTTCAATATATTGTGATCTCGGATCACCGCCTTTCTGTAGGTAAAAGTCTGCTCCGGCATTCAGGGCATCGATCGCCACTGACTCGCGGCCTTTTCCGGTGAAGAGAATAAATGGAAGATCTCCGAACCGAGAACGTACGATATGGAGAAGGTCAATCCCGTTCATCTCAGGCATATCGTAGTCACAGATGATCGCGTCATATGGTCTGTTTTCGAGAAGAGAAAGGGCTTCCATCCCACTTGAGGCGCTTTCCACCGTGATGTCACCCATACGCTCAAGAAAGAGCCTGCCAACCTCAAGAAGGGTTGGCTCGTCATCAACAGTGAGAACGGTTATCATGATATTATGTCAGATTCCAGGCAGTATTCAACGGGATCAGATTGATAATAATCTCACATCCCTATAGATAACCCTTCGGAACATTACCAGTCATTTTCGGAACATGCCTGAGAGCTCTTCTAGTGACCGGATTCTGAAGATCTCATCAACGTCAAGCCCAATTGTATAGGTAGGGAATAAACCACCCATGTGCATCCGGGTAATTCCGTGGATCCTTGACTCGACTACGAGGGGGAGTACCATAGAGGCCAGTTCGTCCCTGCTAACCGAGGAATCTGAACCTGAAACTGATTCTGCGAGCATCTCTTCTGCCTCCTGTATCCTAGCCAGTTGATCAGAGCAGAGGGTACGTGCAATCCTTCGGCTGAGAGCACTCTGAAAATACTGCATCAGAATGAACTGACATACAAATAGAAGCAGAATCCGAATGTTAAACCTATCCTGGGCAAAACTGGCTGCATCCACATACACTCCAAGGGTAAATCCCGGCATCAGGATGGCTATCAGCAGAATGATCGTTGCACACGAAGCGATGATCACCACCAGAACCCCGAATACTACAATCAGTAGATACCTCACCCAGTGATCAGAGGTTATGAAAGCAAGTGAACGTGTGAAGAAAGAGAACTGACGCTTGAGACAGGAGAGATCTAGATAAAAGATCATGATACCAAGGCACTGAACAATGATGAGCAGAGAAGGGAGAAGGGGAATTTCACCTCTTGCACCAAGCAGTATTGCATATAAAAGGGAGAGGCTGTATATCAGGACCATTCCGGAGGTGAGTGGCATGATACCAAGGAGGAAAAATCTGATGCCAAGTTGTAGCACTATCCTGTGGTTTTTGACAAGATGCAGGTTCTTGAGCCATGGGAGGAGGGGATCACGACCTTCCCGTATCTCTGTTCTCTTCTTGAAAAGACCGGGGATAAGGATGAAAGCAATCGGAAGCAGGGGATAGATAAGATAGAAGTAAAGGCTTGAGAGGATCCAAAGGACCATATAACTGTCAAACTTGTCAAACAGACAGGTCAGGTTGAGAATCAGTGCTAGAGCAAGGGCGCCATACCCTGCCGCCTGAATACGATCAGTATCGATCCCTGCAAGGAGTGATTGGAGACGATATTTCTCATCTGCAATGGCGTCTTTAAGATCTGCAGTTTCATCGTAATTTGCCTCCTCCATCTGTTCATCTGTTGGTTGATAATCCATATATTCTTGCACGACATCATCTGCGGCATATTAATACAGGATCCCGTTGATGGCTAACATACCGAATGTATGTCATCAATTGAAGATTTTTTGCACCCTCTCTTTGAAGGAATCTGGGAGGTCACAATCTCCAGAGATCAGGTGACAGAACCACTTGGTGAAGGGTGGATTAAATCAAAGATAAACGTCCCGACACCAGGAACCATCGCCAGTTACCGCTGCGGACAATATCATTTACATGAGACGAAGACCGAGTTTAAAGTACATCTTGACCGTTATGATCCAAAGAATCACCCTCTCCTTCACCTGATCGATGATGCACCGCTACTGTTGATGATATCAGAGACCTTCATCACACTCATCTCCTTCACCAGCCAGCATTACAAGGGTACAACCAGAGAACAACTGGAAGAACAGAACGCAGTTCTTCGGCACCACCTTATTCTGGGCCCACTCATGATATTTCTCGGGTTCATCTTCCTTTTTATCCCTGATTTAACATTTCTCGGAATAACAACCATCCTTATCCCGGGTGTGGTTCTCCTCTTCGGGATTCTCACTCTGAAAAGCAGCATTTCACTTCATCCTGTCAGAGTGGTCAGCCGTAATGATCTCATTGGGGGTGTCTGGATCATTGCTGTTGCAATTGTATTTGGAGAGATTCCACCGAGACTCTGGGGAGGTGTAATCCTTGTACTCCTTTCAGGGTGGATGTTTGCATCATCAGTCATGCTTCTTCGCAGGGTCCTGAAAGGACGAAGAGCAGTACCTGAGGGATTTGTAAGCAGGATGCTAATCGGAGCAATTTCTCTGCTGCTCGGAGTAGGAACAGTCATAGCACCTGAAGCAGTTCTGATGATATTCATGGATATTCTCGGGATGTTGACAGTTACCGCCGGGGGAGTTGTCACCATAACCGGTGTGCAGCTGCGGACATTGATGCACCCGGTGTAATTCCCGTTTATCACATCAAGACGGCTTCAGAAAATCCCTCCGTCTTCCAGTCGTCGTTCAATCATCATGATACGGTCTTCAAGTTCATCACTCATCATGAGCTGGCCTGCCCTGATCAGATACTCCCTCGCTTTCAACAGGTTATTCTCCTCTAGATAATTCTCTGCAATCGTGGTAAGAAGCGAAATGATTATTGGATCCGGGCCGGAAGGAACTCCCCTCTTAGCCAGGATTTCCTGTCCTTCGCGATTGTAGTACTCGGGATCAAAGCCGCCGTTCCTCTCGGATATGAGTTTCAGTTCCTCTCTTCCTTCAGGTGACTCCTCCCAGGTCTCTGCCATCAGAAAGCAGGTGATGGCAGCTTCGTCATCTTCCTGGAGAGAGAAGAGGAAACCCTGATTTCTAAACGCGAGAGCAAGGTCCTCTTTTATCCAGGCAGTTTTGAAGGAACGTGTTAGGATTGGGATGGCCTCTGCAGTACGCTTCCCGTGGATAAGGAGAGAAACAAGTTCTCCAAGTATTCCGGCATGGACTGGACTCTGATGCCTGGCTCTCTGTAGTACATTAACTGCTTCCTCGCCCTTCCGTATCCCTGAAAGATACTGACCATACCTATAGAGAATATTTGTGCCAGGGAAAGGAAGGATAATAATATTCCTCTCGGGTCTGCACTCGGTCATATAATAGGTATACTCGATCAGATCACGAAATGACCTGTACTCCTCTGTGCTAAATTCAGGCCACAGACGTTCACCGAATGGAAGGAGATAGGGGAGAAGTTGAGCTGCCTGATCAAACAACCGGTCTTCAACATGACCGGTAAAGTCGAAGATAAGGGGAGTCAAAAGAGTTTCAGGACTACCGAATTCCAGGCAGAACCTGGTAAATTCATCTGGAGAAATTCGGGAGATCAATATCATTCCGATCTCTCTGGCGATATGAGGAAGACAGGGATGGCTCTCATAGAACTTGAGAGCCGAGAGGAGATACTGGCCCATAGCAGTAGAATCAGAAGGAAGACCAGAGAGAATATCCTGCACAGCCGCCTCGCATGGGCCGGTACTTATCATATCCTCTCCTCCATGAGAGAGTGAAGAGAGGAGACCCTGCAACAAGACGGGGGAGCAGATCTAACTGGTATGGGAGAACAACTCATCACCACTCCTGAATTCAAGCCCCGGGTGGGGATCAAACCGTACAACCCCGACCACTGCCCTTCCTGCAACTGCCCTCTTAATGACAGCGGTTCCCTCGATACCAAACCCTCCACAGAGTTCAATCGCCCCTATCCCATCATCAACGAGATTCTTAGCGACCTCTTCTGCCATTTTGTAATCTGTAACACCTACGGTTGTCAGTATCACTTCAGGAGTGTTTACTACAGAACGATGTTTCATCGGATCTGCATCGGGTGCAACGAAGATAAAAGCTGCTTTCAGTACCATGAGATCCTGATTACACCTGACTGGTGATATAACCTCACGTACAAAAAGGGAGAACCTCATGAGAGAGAGGAGAGTTATGCACTTGTAACCGTTGTCTTGCCTTCAGGGGTGACTGTCAGGGTGAATTGAATTACCGAACCTGCAGCAACTGTCTCCTGTTCTCCAGTGTATCTATTCGTGAGGGTCTGCTTCGGGTAATAGGCATATAGATAACTTCCAGGGGATGATGGGATTGTGAGAGGGAAGGTTACCAGATAAGTCCCTTCAGACCTACTAAGAGGATAGAGGGATTCATCAGAAAGCCAGTCAGACCCGGCTCTCTCCAGTGAAACAGTTATTTGCCCACTCATTCGTGCCTGGAGATTTGCAGGCTCAAGAATCAGTGTAGATGCGGCCTGGGAAGATGTAGGGGCAAGATTCAACAATGTCAGGGTTATATCACTGATATCACCCATTGTGGCATCTGCCGAAAGTTCGGCATCTTCGATACTCAGGCTCATCGGCAATGAACTGAATGGCGGAGGATAGTAGTACGTCGGAGTTGCAGTAGGGGTAGTTGTTGGAGTAGCCGTATTTGTTACGG
>QKDV01000194.1 GCA_003251955.1 Methanospirillum hungatei | reverse complement strand
TGTGCAAGCAAGGTGAAGACTTCGGCACTTCTGATGAGAGACGGGGTTCCTACACCAGAAACATTCTTTACAGAGTCGAAACATCTTGCCGGGAAATTTATCAAAAAACATGGTAAGGCAGTTTCCAAACCGGTGTACGGTTTTGACGGGGTTGGAATTTTTCTGGTAGAATCTGAAGACCAACTAGGAAATCCACCATATTACCTACAGGAGTACATACCAAACGACCGGGACTTCAGGGTGTTTGTAATTGATGGAGAAGCAGTTGGTGGAATTATGCGGGTTTCAGACAGCCTGACTCATAATATTCATCAGGGCGGCTGTGGAAGTGCAATCACTATAACCCCGGAGATCAATGAGATTGCATCACAGGCAACCAGAAGTGCAGGTGTGGACTATGGGGGAGTTGATCTCCTGATTCATGATGAATCATATACAGTCCTGGAAGTGAACGGAACACCGAACTGGCACTGCATGGAAGCTCCAATTCCACGACTTCTAGCCGAATACCTGGTCAGACAAAGAAACCTTGAAAAACAGTAAATTTCGGTAACGGACAGGTGGATCTGTTTAAGATCCACACTCGATCTCCTTCAGAGCTTTCTCAGCCATCTCCTGCATGCGGGATGACATGTGGGCTGTTGAAGGATTCTCAATATCTTTCATCGCTTTTGCGATAGCATTTCCTAACACAAATATTGCATATTTGTGCTCCACTTTGCTCCGATGAATCTGTGATGGGGTTATCTTCAGTGAATCATATTCACTAAAGTCAGAATCAGGATTACTTTCTTTAAGATAATCCTTTACATCAATGAGCATCTGATGGAGTGAGATCAATTCCTCTTTATGCATACTACACTCCTTAGTTAATCATTGACCTGAAAAATATAAAATGATAGGCCTGTTCGCTTATCTGAAAGGAATAAGACGAACAGATGCAGGCCGCCGTACAATTCCGGTAAACGAGGGTGCAGCCAGGAATTTGATACCAAGAAGAGAGAGCTGGTCAAGAAGCTGCTGGTTGACTTCCTGGTCAATTACTGCTCCCTGAAATGTCTGATCATCAGGAATTGCTGAATCCTCTATTTGAGAGACAGGCATCTCAAGTGCCACGTCACCTTCCCCGGAGAGCATCCTAATTACTCCACGTTCACGAACTTCGCTGATGTGGGTAAAGACGGACCGTGGTTGATAAGGAAGTTCAGATACCTCTTCCTGAACTTCAGATGCTGATACTATTGTCTCTGCTGGTTCAGATACAATTTCAGGTTCAGAAGATACCAAAATCTCTTCCTGGACCTCCGAAGCGCTTTCCTGCTTTTTTGGAGATTCAACCTTTATCGGGTGATTTTGTCCTTTATCGTGGCTTGAAAGGTACTCAGCTACGCGATCTTCGAGAACATATTCAATTGGAACCTTGTTACGTAGGGATTTTATTATCTCCTTACGTGAGAGGTCCTCAACGGATTCTCCCCGGGGGGGAAATGCAACAAAATCAATATCTGTCACTTCAAGAAGTTCACGGAGAATAAGATCTCCACCGCGATCGCCGTCAAGGAATGCAGTGGCAGTCTTCTTGTGACACATGTTAATGATCGTGGCAGGAACACTGGTCCCTTCTACTGCGATTGCATTTTTTATCCCTGCCCTGAGCAGATTAATAACATCTGCCCTACCTTCAACTACAATGATAGCATCAGACTGCAGGACATTCGGACCGGCAGGTGCATTATCCTGTCCGATGGTTTCTATCTTCTCGATACGCTGACTCTCTCTAACCGCATCGATGAGTGAATCGGGATCAATTCCGGGCTCCTCAAACTCAAGAAGCAGAGCTTTGGCCCGCTCTATTATCTGGTTCCGTTTTGTAACCCTGATATCCTCGATGTTCTGGACCTGAACTTGTGCAGCACAGGGACCGACACGACTAATAGTCTCCATGGATGCAGCAAGAATGGCTGTTTCAGCACGGTCAAGTGATGTTGAAACCAGGATCTCTCCAGAAGATCTGCCCTGTTTACTTATAACCCTGACATCGATCCGGCCAAGACGGCCCTGACGCTGGAGTTCTCTAAGTTCCATCTCAGAGCCTAAGAGACCTTCAATCTGTCCGAAGATAGCGCCGACTACGTCTGACCGGTCAACCACCCCTTCTGCCTGAACGGTAAGGTGAATCCGGTATTTCGTAGTCTCCTGCTCATACAATCGCACTACCTCCAGTAATGAAAATAAGAATCATAATATGGCAAGACAGTCTCTCACAAAGTATTTAAACTATGCGATGTCGTTCTGAAATTTTTCTAGAAAAGAAGCAATTAGAGCGGTATCAATTCTGCAAGTTTCTGACTGAGAGTCATATCGTCAATCCCATCTATCCTGATTCTCTTGATCGAAGATGTATGACCACTGAGAATCTGAACTGAATTCTTTGGAACTGTTAGGATATCAGCGATAAGATTTATGATGGCTTTATTGGCCTTTCCTTCAACTGCCTGGGCTTTTACCTGGATACCAATAGCCTGACGCCAGGGATTATAATCTGTAGGAAACTTCTCAACACGACTACCTGCCGAAACTTCAATCGTAAGAATAGTTCCATCATCGGAAGCGAGAAGGGCTGACCTGATCTCATCAGGAGTTGTCATAAGAATTGTCACCCGGCATTAACAAATGGTGTTCATCAGTGGCTTTTGCCGTCCTTCACCCATTAAACGCCCTCTGCCGGGCGGTGCCATAATATGTACCATTTCCGGGTTGTCCCATGGATCATCTCTTGAGTCTTCATTAGATCTCCCGGGGACCTATGGAAATGAGGAAGGCACAACACACTATTCACTTCTCCGGGATATAGCCTCTTCCCTTCAGCCACATGGGATTTGCTTTGGTGAAGAGACCTTGATCATAAACTAACCGACCTGACATGATAACCTGTCTGGGAAAGACGCCCGTTTTTCCTTCATACGGCGTCCATCCGGCTTTGGAATTGAGGTCATCTGCACAGATCATTCTGCTCTCCTTTGGATATAATGCAAAATCTGCACGCATACCGGGATGAAATCCGGCAGGCTCAATGCCGAGTATCCGGGCAGGATTTGTTGATGTTTTTTCAATGACATCTGAAAGAGAGATCCTTCCATTGAGCACCTCTGCCATCAGAAGTGGTATCATAGTCTCAACTCCCGGTATACCTGACGGAGACTCTGGAAAAGATGTCCCTTTCTCCTGAATTGTATGTGGTGCATGATCAGAGGCAATGACATCAATCTGGTTCCAGTATTCACAGATTTTTTTACGTTCTGATTCAGTCCGGATTGGGGGATTTACTTTAACATGTGTATCATCAGGATTGCAGGAATCATACGAGAGGAAGAGATGATGAGGAGTAACTTCAACAGTTCCGCTATCATGATTTTTGATATCTACTATCGTTTCAGCATTTGATATATGGCAGAAATGGATACGTGATCCTGGGAGCGTAAGATCCTGGATCATCCTGACTGCTTCCCGCTCACCTGCAATGGATCGAAGCCTGTCATGTGAACCAAGCGTGTTGTCTTCTCCTTCCTGTACAACTTCAGCATGCAGGGTCACAAGCCCGTCAAGATTCCTGATTTTGTGAATGGCAGACCCGAGATCATCACGCGATAGTGCCTCTCCATAACTTGAGGGACCAGCAAAAGTTTCACCAAATGCCATGGCTCCTGCACGGGACATTCCTTCTAGATCTGCATCGGTGGTAACTCCTGCATTTATGGCATAGTGACAGTATGCCTGTTTTTGTGCCAACTGTGCACGCTCATGCAGAATATTCGGCGTAGTTACAGGAGGAATCGTATTCGGCTGGTCGACAACAACTGTCACACCACCAGCAAGAGCGCTTTTTGTGCCTGATTCCCAGTCTTCCTTATGTGCTTGAGATCCATCCCGCATATGCACGTGCATATCGATGCCTGCAGGAAGTACGAATAGATCATTACATCTACAGATTGTATCTGCTCTTCCGGATGCGCCGACATGGGAGACCTTTCCTTCCGAGAGGGTAATATCACAGACCCTTCCTCCCGGAATCAGAACATCCCGCAGCACCAGCACTTCCTGTATCTGATCCATACATGAGGTTTGACTTTTCAGGTCATAGATTCACTGACATGCTGCTGCAAAAAAGAAAAAAGATCACCCTAATTTCCGGGCCTTCCATCTGGAATAGATGAAGTAACCGGCAGCAGCAAGGATGATAACAGGAAGAAGTGTCATAATCAGAACAACAAGCCAGACAATGGTATCTGTAAATCCTGATATGGCTTCACTGATAACTGAGGATATTGAATATCCGGTCGAAGGAACCGCTGACTCAGGTTCAGATATCCGTACCGTAATCGTAGAGAAAGCAACCCTGTTATCCAGGTACTTCATCTTCCCAGTGATTCGGTCAAGTTCAACCTGTATCCGTTCTATTTCCCGTTGAACTTCAAGAATCTCAGAGACGTTGACAGCCTGGCTAAGGATGCGATTGTATTGTGCAAGTTGATTGGTAAGAGCAGTCTTCTGGGCATCAAGATCTACATACTCTTCAGTAACGTCCTTGGCTGATACACTACTAGTAAGGATTTTTCCAAGATTCTGGATGGCCTTAAGAGTCTCATCAAATTTAGCTGAAGGAATGCGAACAGTAACTACACCGCTATACCGGTCTTCACGACCAGCGGAGACAGAAGATGATTGTACAACACCATCTACAGATGATGCAATATCTTTGATTGATTCAGCTGTCTTTCTTACATCAGAAACCTGTAATGAGAGATCGGCAGTGTTTATGATCTTCTGCTCTGACTGTTCAAGAGAGGCTGAAGTGGTTGCTAACGCATTAGTTCCCCCGGCAACACGTTTTTCGGCAAGGGGCGCTGGTGCGGCGACCTGATCTACAGACCCATATGAATCAGACTCATATGATACGGGAGATAATGGCTCAGATACCTTTTCAAGTGCCGTGCATCCGGAGACCAGAATCAGTAGACAAAGCAAGAGAGAAAGAAAGGTCTGTGGCAGCATAGCCAATACTCTGCATAATAGAATAAAAGGTAGTTGCCAGATAGTTGCCCAAAGCGTACCTTACTGGCCAGTTACCGGACTACAATTGTTGAGACCTTGGCATGAGTTACAATATAGGTACTTACACTTCCAAGCAGAATCCGCTGTCCCAGTCCCTTTCCAGTCGAGCCAACTGCAATAAGATCTGCCCCGATCTCATCAGATGCTTTGAGGATCTCACTTCGAGGGTCGCCTAGCCTAACTATCAATTTTATTTCAATACCATGATCATGGGCGATATTCTTCACTCTCTCGGTCACCATCTCTTTTTCATCTGCGATGATCCGATCCCTGATCTCATGGAGTGTTGAGATCCCTTCATATCCGGCAGCACCCTCTATTGTCGCATATTTTGATGGAGATATGACATAAATCGCGTGAAGTTCAATCTCCTGTGGTTTGAGATAATCAATAACTTTGAGAAGCGCTGTGTCTGCTTCCGGTGATCCATCAACTGCTGTAAGTACTTTCTTGATCATGAATGATCTGGATATGTCTTCTCCTGATATTAGCCTGTCTGATTGTCTCATGAATTACAGATTCATCTGATCATACATGATCGAAGTATTGATGAAACAACTCAAGAACATGATTCTCTATTCATGAATAATGCGTAACAAGGAAATCCTGGAATCATTTAGTCATAAATATCACCGAATTCGTAAAAAGCCTCATGAGGTGTTACAGACAATCTGCTATGAGCATGTCCGTTAATCCTCTCGATCTTTTTCTTCACCTCGATCATTCTCTTTCTCAAATGGCCGGAGAACTTGGATCGCTCATCTACCTGGTCCTGTTCATAATTATCTTCTGCGAAACCGGCTTTGTAGTCACACCATTTCTTCCTGGCGATTCTCTCCTGTTTATAGCAGGAGCTCTTGCAGGAACCGGGGTCCTTGATCTTCCGTTACTTCTTATAATAGTTGCAACCGCTGCCATCCTTGGTGACACGGTAAACTTCTGGATCGGAAGATACGCTGGCGAGAGGATGATGAACGGGAGACTTTCCTGTTTCGTTAAAGGAGAATGGATCCAGTTCACAAAGGAGTTCTATGCCAGATGGGGAGGAGCGACCATTGTTGTTGCGAGGTTTGTTCCATACATCAGAACATTCGCTCCCTTTTTGGCTGGAATCGGAGAGATGCACTATCGCTGGTTCCTTATCTATAACATTATAGGCGGTCTTCTCTGGGCAGGCGGTCTGGTGCTTGGAGGCTATATCCTGGGAAATGTTCCGGTTGTACAGGATAATGTCGGAGTGCTGATGTGGTTTGTACTCCTTCTCTGCCTTTTTGCATTAGGTATGGTCATAAAGATGCTTCTTCAGGGGATCATGCATCGCCGTGATCCATAAATTTCAATCTAAATCAGGTCAAGAAAACTGTATCATTAATGACGCTAAATCTACTCTGGACACCAGTTACAGAATAACCATTCAGATAATGATTCAGGATATAAAGGAGGTATCAAAACGGCATCTGATGAATGTCTCAAGGCCATGTGCATCGTTGCCAGGAACAAATCAGGTGTTTTAAAGGAAATTGCAACTGTGTTCGCAGAGCATGGAGCAAACATCAGTATGATTCACCTGGATGCTTGCGAGGGCCGTTGTGACAAATCATTTGAAGAACTTTACGTTGAGTTCGAAGGGGATGATATCAATGAGACAGATCTTATAAACGGACTCCAGGAACTCCAAACAGTTAATGAAGTAATTATTCACCATTCCTTTGGTGATATATTCGGGAAACGTGTCATTATTATTGGCGGAGGTGCTCAAGTTGCTCAGGTCGCATTAGGTGCCGTTAACGAGGCCGACCGTCATAATATCAGGGGAGAGAGGATATCTGTAGATACTATCCCTCTTGTTGGAGAAAAGACACTGGCCCAGGCTGTAGACGCGGTTGCCCGACTACAGCGGGCCTCTATACTTGTTCTTGCAGGATCCCTTATGGGAGGGGAAATCTCAAGGGCAGTTGATCGGGTAAAAAGAGAAGGAATCCCGATCATTGCACTTAACATGGCAGGAACGGTTCCAGATCATGCTGATCTGATAGTCACTGATCCAATACAGGCCGGAGTTTTTGCAGTAATGCATGTATCATCAATTGCAGTTTTTGACA
>QKDV01000149.1 GCA_003251955.1 Methanospirillum hungatei | reverse complement strand
GGAACTACAACAGATTTTTTGAGTATCAGGAAGATCGGACCCAACATGGCGGGGCTGATAGCCGGTCCTGCTGGAGGAGTGGGAGCAGCTCTCTTCGGCCTTCTGCTCCAGGCAGCCGGGAATGGTGCGATACAACCATCAACTATGTTCATCGAACTGGTGGATGGCCTGGTCTGCGGGATCGTATGTCTACTGAACGGCAGAAGACTGATCAACGTCTGGCAGGCGGTCCTACTCGGTGCAGTACTCACCACGGCAGACTCCATCATCACCCTCTTCTTCAACCAGGGGATCGATATTTCCAGGCTTCTTCTTGTCAATATCGCGTCTATAGAGATCGTTGTGATCGCAACAGGCATGGGCCTCTTTACCCTGCTGATGCACAACGTTGCGAGGGAGAAGGAAAGGAATGACACAGCCTCGCGCCTGGAAGGACAGGTTCTTGCAGCCAGGGAGATCCAGATGGGATACCTTCCTGCCCGGATCCCTGAAATGAAAGGGATCAGGGTTGCTGCAAAGCTTATACCGATGCATGAGGTTGGCGGTGACTTCTACGATTTTAAACAGATCACGCCTACCAGGTGTTTCTTCTGTATCGGTGATGTTGCAGGAAAAGGGGTATCTGCAGCATTTGTAATGGCATCGACCCTGACCCTGCTTCGTAACGCACTAATATATTCAGACAAACCAGCCGAGATACTCTCGCAGGTGAATCAGGGCCTTATCAGGAGCAGCAATGACAGTCTTTTTGTAACCCTGTTTGCCGGGTTTTTAGATCTTGAGTCCGGTGTGGTGACTTACGCAAATGCAGGCCATAACACGCCGTTTACCATTAGCGGATCTGCTGTTTCTCTGATCCCAATGGAGCCTGACATCCCAGTCGGGACCTTTGAAGATTACCAGTATGAGCAAAACGAGTTCAGTTTACGCAGAGGTGAACAGCTCATACTCTACACCGATGGAGTGACAGAATGCGAGAACGAGACCGGGATGCTCGGGATTGAGCCGGTGCTGCAGGCATTGTCCGGTCCGGGGGTATTAAGTTCAGAGCAATCAGATCCCGACACAACTGTTAAGACTGTCATGGAACTTGTGTTCACATATGCGAAGCCCAGCGTTCCCGGAGATGATGTGACAGTCTTTGCAATCGGGCGGGATCAGGAGTCAGACTGATTTTTAGCATCCAGGATATGATGCTCGAATGTGACTTTACCGACACATGCAAACATCGCAGCGATTGGGCAGAGATGTGATAGTGTCCTGGTTATAATATCAGACATCTGATGACGATCCACCTGACCTGATACGGTCACGACAATGTGCACACGTTCAAAAATTGCAGGGAGTTCCTGTCTTCTCTCTCCTTGGATCCCTATAGTGAGCATATCGGGAGTTATCCCCTGATCGCTGAGTGAGAGCAGGATCTTGATCCCTATACACCCTCCAAGCGAGGCGATGAGGTACTCGATAGGATTTGGGATCTTTCCCTCACCTCCAAGATGAACATGAGCATCAATTGGAATGGTCACTCCTACAGGAGTCTCAGCGGTGAAACTCATGCCTCCGTTATGAGAGAGAGTCATTGAAACCGGATTGAACTCCATCCGTGACTTATCCCAGGGCATATCAAATTCCATAGTACTGATCCAGTACAGGGTTACCTATACTTTTGCACAAGGTTTTGACCGGACACCGTAATCAAAGGAAAAATGGGTAATCAGCCAATAAGGATAAGACTGATGTTATCGGGTCCTCCACCGGCAAGGCAGGCAGCCAGCAGGGCGTCTGCTGCTGACTGGATATCACTGCCAGTACTGAGTGAGTAGATAGTATCATCTCTTATTACCTCCCAGACCCCGTCTGTACAGAGAAGAAAACGCCCTTTTGACGGATTTTCAACCCTTCTTATCCGGACAGGAGGGACCGGACGGTTTGGATCCCCGGAGACTGATGCCGTGATGATGTTGCGGTACGGATGGGTATACATCTGCTCATAGGTTATTGCCCCGCTATCACAGAGTTCCTGAACAAGGGAGTGATCATGGGAGACCCGTTCCGCCTTTCCTTCGTCGATTAGGTATACCCGCGAATCTCCCAAGTTGAAGACGAATGAATAATCACGAAAGAGGACGACTCCTGCTATCGTTGTTCCAAACCCCATATAAGAGGGCTCTGACCGGACAAACTGGTCAAGAGCCTCCTTCGCCCCGGCAATCATCGCGGTGACTGCTTCCATAGAGGTTGGGACCGGAACCTGTGAGCAGTACTCAAGCACAGTCCGGGAAGCAATCTCACCATGAACCGCTCCACCGATCCCGTCTGCCACCATGAAGAGAGCAGGGAGATCTGTGATCTCCTCCTGTTCAGCCCTGTCCATACCGCAGATATTGATCACTTTTCCCAAAGCCAGGACGCTGTCCTCGTTTCCTGACCGGAGGTATCCACGGTGGGTGAGGTAAGAACAGCGTGGTGAGTTCATCTGATCTGATGTACCTGTTACTCTCACCCAGATGAGTATTCTGATCCACCGGATACAGTATTCATCACTCAAACCTGAATGACCGTGCATCTTTATGGTTTACAGAGAAACCGTAACAGATAGGAGGAGAAGTCTGCATCATTTTCCGTTCACCCCAACCGGGTACATCTATATATGTACCAGACTTACCGTCAGGAAAGCCAGACTGATCACCAAAGACCAGTATATGCGGCTTTTGAACATGGACCTCAACCAGATAAGTCGGTTCATTGGCGAGACCGAGTACCAGAACGAAGTGAACGAACTCGCGGGAAGCCTTTCAGGGATCGCTCTTATCGAAGCTGCACTTACCAAAAACCTTGCCGAGACGTACCAGAGCGTGGTTGAAATAACCCCCGGGGCTCTGCATGAACTTACAGAGCGATATCTTGCAAGATGGGATATCTGGAACGTGATGCTCGTTCTGCGAAGCAGACAGTTCGATATCCCTGCAGATAAGATTCGCCAGGTGCTAATCCCTGCCGGCGGAATACGGCCGGGAAAGATCGAGATGTTGCTCTCAATGCGCACAATAAATGATGTAATTGAAGGCCTTGAAGGGTGGGAGCTCTACCCGGATCTTAAAGAGGGGTTTGCATCAGGATACCACAAAGGGCTATTTGCAGATGTGGAAAACTCCCTATACAAGTCATTTTATAAAAATCTCTACAGGGATGCAAGATCAGGAATCAGGGGAGGCGATTACATACTTCCTTACCTGCGGCTTGAGATAGACATCATCAATATCAGGAACCTGTTCAGGCTCAGATCAGGAAGTAGGGTGAGTGACATCAGGCCATATATAATACCGGGCGGGAACCTGCACCCTGATTTCTTTCAGCAGATGTACCCAATAGAGGATAAACAACAGTTCATTGCCGGGATGCAACAGGCAAAGTTCATGCCAATACTCCTCGAAGCACTGAAGGATGTCAGGTGCGATGAAAACCTCTGTGAGGCTGATGCTGCAAATCTTATCTGGAAACTCTGGTCTGAACGGAGAACACCTCTCTTTTCGATGATGATGGCGGTCACACGGCTCCGGCTTCACCATATCGAACAGATTGCAAAGAGGCATCCATTCTCTGCTCTTCCGATCATCTCATACCTGGAACACAAGAGGCATGAGGTCGCAAACCTGCGGACAATTGCCAGGGGTAAACAGTTTGGCCTTGATCCAGACCATATCAGGCGTTACCTGGTGATGTGAGTAATGGCGTACCAGACCGATGTGAAACCAACGCGTGCCGGCCTTCTCGCCCTTCGAAACAGGCTTAGGATGGCACGTAAGGCATACAAGATCCTCAGTATGAAACTTGACGGGTTGATACTCGAGGTGACGCATCTCGCTCCAGAGGTAAAGAAGGAGTACGACCTCCTGATCTCCCGATATGCCAGAACAAAGTTACTGATTGCTGCAGCCTACATGATGGAAGGCACGGTAGGAATGACGGTTGCTGCCTACTCGGTAGAGGTAAACCCAGAGATAGATCTTTCGCAGCGTAACGTCTTTGGCGTTAAAGTTCCGGTCATCACCGGGAAGAACGTCAAGACAGACGTGGTTGAACGGGGATACGGACTTCTCGGGACAACACTCGTCATAGACGATCTTGCAACCTCATACGAAGAGTTGCTCGCTGCAATTATTACCTATGCTGGCAACGAAGCGACACTCAAGCGTCTCCTTGCCGAGATAGAACGGATAGGCAGGAGAGTAAGGGCTCTTGAACATCAGGTTATCCCGACACTTGAGGAGACCGAACTCTATATCTCACGAATGCGTGACGAAATAGAACGCGAAGACACAAGCAGGCTCTTCCATGTGAAGCGGAGAAAAGAGGAAGCAGCGCTCAGGGATGACCAAGAGCGAAAAATGAGGAGTGATATCTCCTAAGGATACGATCAGACCAGCGGGTCTGGTATCTTCTGACCAGAAGCAGGAAGAGAGGTATGGCTGACAAGGATCTGGTTTGAAATGGCAGCCAGTCGTGCCAAGAGCAGTTTCTTTCCCTTCTGTGTGAGGATGAAGATAGGAACTGCAGTTCCTGCCTGCATCAATGCAATTTTTCCACAAACTTCTCTGATATGACGGGATGCACAGGAGGTTGTAATATCAGCAACCGCCGCAATTCTTACCGCATCTTCGTGTGAAGTCCCGGTGACATGCACAGCCATAATGAGAGCACCACTATCTGCTCTCCGGACTGCTTCAGCAGCATCTGCACTCGCAACTGTCACAAGCAGGCGGGAGTATCCCGCTTTGTGTGCAGCGGCAACACCGGCAAGCGGATCCATAGATGCATGAGTTGGATCAGGCACTATACCACCACCTGCCTCGACCCGCTCAATAACTGATTTTATCGGAGAAGTTGAAACAAGGCCTGACATCCGGCCCCCTATCCCCTGTGCCATGGCAGGATCGGTCACAACGACCGTTCCGCAACCGTCACAGGCGATGACCGCTGCATCAATGATCCCTGATGCAAGTCCGGTACTGGTGAGTTCTGATGCGCCGAATCCGACAAAGTCGTCATCAGAGGTAAGAGAGCGGTCAGGAGTACACATCCCGAACGATGCAATCCTGTTCTCGATGTTCTTCTTTATTGCTTCTGGTGTGAAGTCCTCAACAGGGCATGCAAACCGTTTTGCAAGAGGACAGTCCCTGATGATCGCTTCACCAACCTCAACCACCTTCCCGTCACGCACAACGATCCGGGAGCAGCCTATCGCTTCTATGATGTGCTCATCTGTCATGGATATCTCCTAAGAGCGAAAACAGCCCCGGCTGCAAGAGCCGGGAGAAGGATCAGAGTGTTCAAGCCTGATTCCTGCGTAGGCGTTTCTGATGGTGTTGGAGGAAGAGGGAACGGGGTGCGGGTTGGAGCCGGGGTATAGATCATTGTCGGCTCTTCGGTTGGCAGAGTTGTGGGCTTTGTGGTGACAGGTGCAGGGGTCGCCTCTGTCTCTTCAGGAATGGTTTCGGTCGGGTTCACGGCAGCCTGCTCAAGAGGAAGCGTAAGTTTGACGTTGTCAATGTAACCCTCGGCCTGAGGCCCCGGGATTCCATCACCGATCGAGGTGATATACAGATGGGTCAGATCCTCCATCTTACCTGCCACCGGGGCAGAGGCAGTGAAGATGACATCAGGGTCATCCTGCTTATGCACAACGATGCTGGCCCGGTTGTCAGCAGCATAGTAGGTCAGTTTCACATGGTAGGTCGTGTTATCCTCAAACCGTACCGTAGTCCCTAAATTGCCTGTTGACGGACTTGAACCGATCTGGTTTAGAGAGTTCTCTTTTGAAACCGTCTTCAGGTAGAAGAGTCTACCATCTTTCTTGTTTGCCATCTCAGCCATAATCAGAGGGCCTCTCTGACTGTCCTTCTTCTCTGTACCGATCCCGAACCTGAATGTTGAGCCATCATCGGTCCTGCCCGGAGTGACGTCAAACTCCAGGATAAACTGGCTGCTTACCTTCTGGGGGAGAGTATATGCGACATACCCACCGGTACCCCCTTCGAGAAGGTAATGATACCTTCCAGTCTCGTTATCAGGATAGAAGCGGTCGTTACTATTGGTGATCCAGCCGTCTGCATTTGAGAAGTCGGTTGAATACAGAATTGTTCCATCCACAGCAGTAGCTGCGGACGAGTGAGAAATTGCTCCTGCAAGGCAGAGAAGCAGAAATACAAGAACCATGAGGGGGGTTCGCAGATACATGGTACTAAGATCTTTTCGGTTGATAGAATGAATATCTGCTCGTTGTGGGCAGTACTATCAGCACTCAAACAGGTGAAAAAAAGAGGGTTATCCAACTTTGAACTCGGTGATTCCACCCTGGAAACTCATTGCCCTGCTTGACTTCTGGTAGAAGAACTTCTGATCGCTTCCCGGTCCAAGGCCATAGAACTCAAGCTTTGGCGTCTTGACATACTTGTACTCTTCCTGGTCGATGAAGAGTTTGTCATATACGTCACCAGCAGGTATTGTGAGGTTCAATGTTGAAGAGAAACTGTCAAACCCACCTATCTTGACGTCATTCACCGGGCCACGGGCAAGGATATTCTCGTTCTTGACGAGAGTTACATCATTGAAGTTGAAGGCAACGAACTGGTTCTTATCTGATGAGATTGTCCCGTCAGAAGACCCTCCACCATAGATGAGCTGGATGATATCACCAGGCACAAACTGATAGATCTTGCCTGCAATCTTTATGGAACTGACCGGGTCAGTAATTCTCATCCTGATGTATCCATCAGGCACGAGGTTTCCTGCAAGACTTTCTGTCATATAGACATCCATCTTGGTCGGAGCAGTGACGTTAATCCCTTCAGGATCAGAGTACTTGTGTGTACCGTATGCATTCGAGACGGTCAGGGTGACGTTGTACTTCCCGCCGTTCTGGAAGATGTGAACCGGGTCTTTGTCTGTCGACTGGGTACCGTCGCCGAACGACCATTCATACTGTTTCGGGCTACCTGTTGAAAGGTCGGTAAACTGTACTGTCAACGGTGCCTGGCCAGTCTTTGGCTCTGCGAGATAGTTTGCCATCGGCGGAGAGCCTATTGTGACATAATTCTCTGCGGTCTTACGGTTTGAGCCGTATGTGTTGGAGACCAGCAGACTTACCGTGTAGGTATTTGGCACAAAGTAGGTGTGAACCGGGTTCTGCAGTGTTGAGGTCGTACCGTCACCAAAACTC
>QKDV01000209.1 GCA_003251955.1 Methanospirillum hungatei | reverse complement strand
AGTCTTCAGGTTGAAGATGAACATGGATTATACCGGTACTAATTATTTAAATTATAATCACCGCTTCTACATGCTGAATATCGAATATACTAATACAACGAGTTCGTATTTCATTAACTCATCAGCAGGAACTGGAGGAACAATCTCTCCATTAGGGCAGGTAGAGGTCTTAATGGGTGACAACCAGACATTTTCAATCTCCCCTGATGCTGGTTATGCCATAAAAGATGTTCTCACTGATAACTCAAGTGCAGGGGCTGTTAGTTCATACACCTTTTCAAATGTTACTGCCAATCATACGATTTATGCCGAGTTTAATTCAACCGGTGAATTAACTCATAATATCACCGCAACTGCAGGATCCGGTGGTTCAATCAGCCCTTCCGGTGTAGTTACGGTGAATCACGGGTCAAATCAGACGTTTAACATCACATCAAATATCGGGATGAATATAGATGATGTACTTGTTGATAATACAAGCCAGGGAGCAATCAGTTCGTACATCTTCTCTAATATTACTGAAGATCACTCCATTGCTGCTAGTTTTAAGGTGCTCTATCCCCAGCATTGGTATATCAGTGCAACTGCAGGTGTAGGTGGGAGTATTGACCCATCCGGATTGGTTCAGGTGTTTGATCAGTACAATAAGAGTTTTACTATAACTGCACTTCAGGGTTATTCAATATCTGATGTCATCATCAACGACTCTGTCAATCTTGGAGCACAAAACTCTCCATATGTGTATAATTTTACCAAAGTTGGTTCTAACCAGTCCATCGAAGCACAATTCACTCAGGTGACCGGTACGTATTTGATCAACTCTTCAGCAAACCGGTTGAGTAAGATCATTCCTTCAGGAAACAACTCGTATCCTGCCAACTCCAACCAGTCCTATATTATGCAGGCGAGGCCAGGTTCAACTCTGACAAATGTATCAGTAGATGATATTCTTTATGATGAGCCGGCTGGCAACTGGACATTCACTAATCTTACTGAAAATCATACAATCAGGGTGAATGGCACTCCTATCCCCGGTCAGGTTCAGGTATTCTTTGATGCTTCACCACGCCATGGTCAGGCTCCCCTGACTGTTCAGTTCAGCGATCAGTGCTTTGGTTCACCAACTTCATACTTCTGGCAGTTTGGTGATGGTGCCAACAATACCACTCCGAATCCTTCACATACGTACGAAGAATCTGGAACATACTCGGTAACTCTGCGTGCGAATAATGATCAGAGTGGTGGGTATGGAATGTGGAGTAAGTTTATCACTGTAACAAGTGGTGTTGAGCCTGAACCCACGCCAACACCGGTGCCTGGAAGAATAACTGCTTCATTTGATGTTTCTGTCCATAATGGCACTGCACCTCTGGATGTACAGTTTACTGATACCAGTTCAGGAAATCCGATCTCATGGATCTGGGATTTAGGTGATGGAAATACTTCTACACTTCAGAATGTAACGCATCGGTATACAACTACAGGATCGTACTCTGTTACCCTTCTTGCACAGAATAGTGATTATAGTGGTTCGATCACGCAGTCAAATGCAGTGATTGTGACTTAATCATTATATCTCGCTTATTTTTATGATATTTCGGGAAAAAACAGATTAAGTTCATAGTTTTTTTGGGTTTCATATCCTGTCGCTATGCCTCTTAATTATAATGAGTCATAGTAGATGCCATCTGGTTTCTTTTGGAGGTACCTCGTGCTGATATATCTCATTGATTTGCCCTTTGTTTTCATTTTAATCAAGTGATAGTTGAAATTATCAAATCCGTTTAAATAGCCTCCGATTGCTGGTCATATTGAACCTCGATAACAGATTCCCTAGTTTTTGATCTTATGGGTTTGATATGGTCAATGTATTGCTGCATTTTTGTTTCTCAATTTCGATATAATCATGATATTTACCTTAAATTCTTATGCTGGATAATTAAATACGAACATTAATAATAAATGAGCGATAAAACCCCATCATACATACATCCCTGTATGGGTCCCTTTTCAGGGACCAACCTGATGGGAATGTCTTGTTTCTGATGTGGGGCTATTATATGAGCAATATTCCGGCTGGTTTTATTCGGTGAAATTATGAAAAATTCAGGTAAAAGAAGTGGGGGTCTTTTTCTTGCAAAGATCCTTATCAGCATTATATGTGTAACCTGCCTTGCAGGTGTAGTGATGGGGGAGGATATATATGCACAGTTCGCTGCAGTTCCTGATTCTGGCCCGGCTCCTCTCAATGTAACATTTGTTGATCAATCTGAAGGCAATGCAACACATTACCGGTGGGATCTGGATGGAGATGGATCATGGGAAACTGATGCATCTGATAATCCAAACCCATCTTATACGTACACGACAGCAGGCACCTATGGAGTCTGTATGACTGTATGGAATGGAACATTGGTCACTAGTAACAGTACTGGTGAAGTACGCGTTTTTGAACCTGTTTTGGGTGATTTAAGCGCTAACTTTGCAGCATCTCCCCGGTCCGGATATTCACCACTGAATGTCTCCTTCATCGATCAATCGGTGGGTGCTCTGAGTTGGAACTGGACTTTTGACATCAATACAACATCATCAGATTCTGAAATGAATGATCAGAATCCTGTTCATACATACACCAGTCCCGGGTGGTACACGGTAGTTTTGAATGTAAGTGATAATTATTCGGCTGCTGATGGACGATCAGTAGAACTTCCTCAGGAGAACTTTATCCATGTTCTTCCTGTTCGTCTGCCACAACCTGATTTTGTTGCCTCCCCGCAGTCGGGAACTACTAATCTGACGGTTGTCTTTACGGATCAGACACCGGTTTCGAGTGAGTTCTTTGGAAATCTCTCTCCTGACCAATGGCATTACTCGTATGTCTGGGATTTTGGAGATGATTCTGAGAATTACGCTACTAACGAACCCTCAGCGGTTCATACCTACACAGCAAAGGGATCATATAACGTATCAGTAAATGTTACCGGACCTGGCGGTTCGAATATCGCAACTAAAAACGAGTATATTGCTGTAGACACACCTTCTGCACCGATTGCTGACTTTACTGCGTCCCCCTCTAATGGAACTGCACCACTTACGGTCAACTTTATAGGTCTGGCAGAAGGAACCGGTCATCTCACTTACCTGTGGGATTTTGGTGACAATTCCACCTCAATCTCCGGACGTAACCCAGTCCACGTCTATTCATCTCCCGGTTCTTACAACGTGTCACTTGAGGTGAGTGATGGGTCGAAAACCGGATCGGTAATTAAAAACAATAGTGTCTTTGTTTATGAGCCCGCTCCTCTCTCTGCAATGTTCACAGCAACTCCCCGCAATGGTACAGCTCCGCTGCAGGTCTCCTTCATTGATCAATCCTACAGTGAGACCCCGCTTACATACAACTGGTCTTTCGGTGATGGTTCTCTTATAAATCACGACAAAAATCCGGTTCATATCTATGCAGAAGAGGGGGTTTATTCTGTCATGCTTCAGGTAAAAGGCGGAAACACCTCTAATGTGATAAACCAGAGTAACTTCATCACTGTAGAAAAGCCAGCCCTGCAAAAGGCTGATTTTACTGCAGTTCCGGTTGAAGGACCGGTGCCATTGATTGTCTCGTTTGTGGATCAGTCATCCGGAACAGGACCGTTTACGTATCTCTGGGACTTTGGTGATGGTTCAGGGCAGGTAAAAGATAAGAACCCAAGTCATACATATGAAACCCCGGGAATTTACGCCGTCAATGAGACCGTGAACAGTTCTGCCGGGTCCGTCCTTGTTACAAAGGAAAGTCTGATTAATGCAACAATTGCCATAGAGTCTAGGCCAGTCTATGCTAACTTTAGTGCAGTTGCAACACGGGGTGTAGCTCCGTTTAATGTACAGTTTATGGATCTTTCTTCCGGCCCGGTTGCAGCATGGAAATGGACCTTTGGTGATGGTAATACTGTTACAGAACAGGGGCCGAACCATACCTATGTAAACCCAGGTGTTTATGATGTCACTCTTGATGTCTTTAATAAATCAGGTGTCTCAAATACGACATACAATCCGAGATTTATTACTGCCTTGAGCCCGACAGTTACTACAAAGATAACTCTGGTTTATGCCGATCTTTCAAACCGGAAAAAGATTCAGTTCTTTGATAACTCAGAAGGTGTGGGAATAAACAGTTGGCTCTGGGATTTTGGTGATGAAACTGATCAATCTACAGTCCAGAATCCGTGCCATGAATTTGTAAGTAATGGAACATTCCCTATTAAACTGAGTATTTCAAATGGATACGCATCGGATAGTAATACATTCTATATAAAGATCAAATAATCAGATTCTTTCTTTTTTTGTATCAGCCAATTTTTCCGGGTTCTAATGGAAAAATTTATATTTGAATTATTATAAATACAATGTCTATTATTCGGAATTGTGGGGTTAAACTGACTTCAGGTTCTACATCGCTTTGAAATTGATATCTGGATAAATATCTGGGTTTAATTTAAAGAGGCGGGGAACAGGTTGATCATGGTTTTCCCGTTCGGATGGTGTTATGGAAATGTTGTCAGGATGGTTTAATATGGGGAAATTTAAGAGATTGGGAGTTATCTCGATCATACTATTATGCATGCTGGCCGGGCTGGCATCGGCATCAGTAGCAATTAGTGGACCTAGTACTGTCACCCGCGGTGGTGTAAGTGACGGGCAGCCAAACGTGGATGGTTATTTCAATCTCTCAATAAGTGGGAACGATTCAGCCAGTGTTCCAATGCATTTAGGGCTGGTAATTATCCCGCAAACTATGACTGGCGACATCTGTGATCGCCCGCCTTATCTGATAAATAACTCGGTTGCTGATGACACTCTTATACTTGGAGATAACTCGGCAATATGGCCTGAAGATTTATACAATTCCTATACCTTCAAGGATGTTTCACCAAATGGTGTGAGCGATCCTTCTGTTGGCCCATGGACAGTACCATGGAATGGAACTCATTACTATGGCGCAATAAACACGAATAATACAACTGTTATGGTTGGTACACTCTATCCTGATGATGGCACAAATGAGTTTGTAGCAACCAGTCTGAAGCCTGGGACTTACACCTATCATCTGCAGTCTGATTTCCAGCAAAGCGTACCGGGAACTGATTCTAAGGATTATAGCGTAACCGTTACTTATGGAGACGTAACTGCCGGGGCATACAACATTACCTTATGGAGTCAGGGCTCGTTAGAAGATATCTCTACGATTCAGTCCGGTCATACGGTGATGCTCCAGGGAACCAACACCGATAGTAATACCACATATCTCTGGGTAGCAGGGGAGGGTCTTCCGAAGTGTGGTCAGTTCTTAGGTGCATTAACTGTTGAACCGAGTCCCTCAGATTATCAGGGTGCATTTATGAATGGAACCTGGTATTATCAATGGGAGGCACCATGTGCCAGTGGTAATTACACGGTTTATGCCTCAAGTACAAATTCATCTGATGTTGTTCCCCGTCTGAAAAATAAGTACACTCTAGAAGGATGTAGTGCGAGCTGTAGTGAAGGGGGTATCTGTGGATTATATGACTGTCCAATCTGTGGTCCTGCGCCTGCAACTGTTTCAATTACTGTCACTGAACCCGAATTTGAGTTTACAGTTCCAGATGTTGTAGACCGATGCTGCTGTGCAGCATTCCCCTGTGGATCAAGTGATCCAATGACCTCTATTAACCTGACTGGCTATACCGGAACCCCGCAACAACCTGTCAGAGTCTGGTTATTTGGAAACAGCTGGATGGGAACAGTTCCATATCTGGTGAGCAACTTTACATCAGGGGTTGACTCCATAGGTTCATTCAATCTGGATGTTAGGACATTATTCTCGACGAATGGTAATTCTATTCCATTCTGTGAGCTTGATGCAGGTGAGTACAACCTTGTAGTCCAGATACCCGGTTGCGATAGTAATGTAATCGGTGTAGGACCATCATATATTCCTAGCGATTTGGTGGGATACCAGGCATATCAGGCCCTTATTACTAAACTTAATGATAAAGGACAGACACTCTGTTTATCATGCCCGAAGGTTACTGACAAATATGTCACCCTGAAGTTTACTATCCGGGACATCTGTAATGGAGGATCTGTTGATTTTAATGGGAATCCAACCGAAGGCCTTGTTAAACTCCCAGTCCAGTTTACTGATGTTTCAACATTTGTTGGTACCTCCTGGTTATGGGACTTCGGAGACAATGTAACTTCAACTGAGGAAAACCCACTTCATGTTTACACAACTCCGGGTAACTACACAGTAACTCTGGAAGTTACAAACGATACTACCACAAAAGAGCAGATGAAGTATGATTACATTAAGGTCTATGAGGTGCCCTCAAAGTACTTCGAACCTGTTGCAAACTTCACCTTCTCGATTACCCATGATACCACTGGAGAAGTTCAGTTCATTGATCAGTCTTTTGGCTCAACACCGCTGACCTATTCATGGGACTTTGGTGATGGGTCAACCAGTACTAACATCAGTCCGGTTTACCAGTTCCCAGCACTTGGTGTTTACTCTGTGACACTTACTGCAACTGATACCCATGAAAAGGTAAGCAGCATTACCCAGGAGATCGACGTAAGTGCAGTTCCAATCTACAGTTCACCAGTTGCGAACTTCACCTACGTTCCAAAGAATGTAGACCCGATGACCGTCCAGTTCATCGATCAGTCATACAGTTCAACTGATCTCTGGTACCTCTGGGACTTTGGTGATGGAACAAACAGCACTGACAAGGTTCCTGCACACACCTACTCTGCAGCAGCAACATACAGTGTCTCTCTGACAGTAACTGATCAGTACAATAATGCCTCGACCACTTCACAGGATATTCAGGTCCCGGCAGCACCGAGTGAACTTCCAAGTATTGATTTCAATGCCGATGTCACAAGCGGTGAATATCCACTGACCGTTCAGTTCCTTGATAACACCACTACCACCTGGGCCGACTCCTGGCAGTGGAACTTTGGCGATGGTGCAGTATCCTCTCTCCGCAGTCCGTCTCACACATACACGACTCCCGGGCAGTACACAGTTACCCTCCGGGCGGCAAATGTGAACGGCGAAGGCAACGAGATGACCAAGGAGAACTATATCATCGTGCAAAATCAGGCACCAGTTATCACCGCTACTGCTGATCCGATGAATGGAACCTTCCCACTCAGTGTGACATTTACTGCAGAAGCAACTGTCAACAATAAGACCGTTGAGCAGTCAGCTCCCCTGATTAAGAGCTGGCTCTGGGACTTTGGAGATTCAAGTGTCACTGCAGAACAGAACCCGACTCATGTCTACGAGACTCCGGGAGACTATGCTGTGACAGTTCTCTGTCAACTCGTCGATGGTGTCAGTTCCCAGTATGATGTAGGAACC